>CALKVR010001324.1 GCA_938004815.1 uncultured Polyangiaceae bacterium
CCCCTGCGAGAAGCGGCAACCGATGAGGGCGCCGCCGTCGGGCGCGGCCGCGACGTTGGCCGCTTCTTCGCCGACCGAGCCGTACGCTTTGCTGAAGACGTGCGCGCCGCACCCTGAGCAGTTGCCGGACCCGCTCGATCCGCTGCTCGTCGAAGGCTCGCCCCCGCCGGCCGCCGAGCCGCCCGCGCCCCCCGACGCTCGATCGGTGAAGTCGTCGGCGCCGAGCAGGATGTGGCAGCCGGCGAGAGGAGCGACGGGCAGCCGATCGAATGGTAAGCAGCATTCGCGTCGAATCTAACACTCGTCGTGCCAAACGACGTCGCCCGCGAAACCCATCTGGTCATGGACCTGCGGTCCACTCTCGGGCGTGCCCGACCGCGGTCGGGGCCGCGACCAGGGCGGCGATCGTGGAGCGGCCGTCCACGCCCTCGGCTCCGAGAATCTTCCCGAACGTGTAGAGAATCCCGCGCTGGCGCGTCCATAGATCAGCGCCGTGCGTCATCCTCTCCCCCTCGGTCTCGTCTCCCTCGTCCTCGTCGCTTGCAGCGCGAACGCCCCCGCGTACCGCCCCGGCGCACCCGGGCAGTGGGCGGGTGACGACGCGCGCGCGGGGCATCCCTGGCAGCCGCCGCCATCCGCACAGCCCGCGCAGCCCGCTCCGCCGGCCCCCTTTCAGCCGCCCAACCTCATCGGCGGCGCGGTCGCGGCCGTCAACATCCTGCTCGGCTCCCTGCCCCAAGCGCCCTTCCCTGCGCCGTGGGGTCCGCAGCCCGGCCCGAGCGTCCCGCCCGCGACCGGCGCGAACGCCTTCGAGGACGAGGTGCTCCGCCTCACCAACGAGCGGCGCGCCGCCGGCGCCGTATGCGGCGGCCGCGCGATGCCGCCGGTCGGCCCGGTCGCGGCCGACGCGATCCTCCGCGCATCGGCGCGCGGCCACAGCGCCGACATGGCGCGCCGCAACTACTTCTCGCATACGAGCCCCGAGGGCGCCGGGCCCGCCGACCGCGCCGTCGGCGCCGGCTACCAGGGCCGCATGGTCGGCGAGAACATCGCGGCCGGGCAGACGGACCCCGCGCGCGTCGTGCAGGCCTGGATCGACAGCGCCGGACACTGCGAGAACCTGATGGACGGGCGCTACCGCGTGCTCGGCGTCGGCTACGTGTACGACGGCGACCCCAGCGACCGGTTCGCGCACTACTGGACACAGAACTTCGGCGCCTGACTGTGGCCGATCACTCGGTGACGGCGCCCTGGCACGTGAGCCAGAGCACGGCCATGCGCACCGCGACGCCGGCCTCGACCTGATCGAGGATGACGGAGCGCGGGCCGTCGGCGACCTCGGGATCGATCTCGACGCCGCGGTTCATCGGCCCCGGATGCATGACGATGGCGTCAGGCTTGGCGAGGGCCAGGCGGCGCTTGTTGAGCCCGAAGGTGCGCGAGTACTCCCGCGTCGTCGGCAAGAACACGCCCTGCAAGCGCTCGCGCTGGACGCGGAGCATCATGACGACGTCGGCGCCCTCGAGGGCAGGTTCGAAGCGATGGTGGACGGTGACCCCGAGCACCTCGGCCGCCGGCGGGATGAGCGTGTGCGGCGCCGCGATGTGCACGTCGGCCCCCAGCGTCTTGAGGAGCGCGGCGTTGGAGCGGGCCACGCGGCTGTGCACGACGTCACCGCAGATGACGACCTTGAGCCCCGCGAGCTCCTGGCCACCGGTTCGGGCGTCGGCCGCGACCTTGTGCTTGCGGATGGTGAACGCATCGAGGAGCGCCTGGGTCGGGTGCTCGTGGGTGCCGTCGCCCGCGTTCACGACCGGGACGCCGCTCCGCCGGGCGACGTACTCGCCCGCCCCGGAGGCGGCGTGCCGGATGACGACGACGTCGGGCTGCATCGCTTCGAGCGTCTTGATCGTGTCGAGCAGCGTCTCACCCTTGGTCGTGCTCGACGACGACCCGCTGAGGTTCACGACGTCCATGCTGAGGCGCTTGCCGGCGAGCTCGAACGAGGTGCGGGTACGGGTCGAGCTCTCGAAGAACACGTTGAGGAGGGTCTTGCCGCGGAGGGCGGGCACCTTGCGGATGCTGCGGCGCGAGACCTCGAAGAACGACTCGGCCGCGTCGAGGATGCGCATCGCGTCCTGGGCGGACAGATCACCGGCGCGGAGCAAGGACCGATGGGGCCACGGCGGCGGCGGCACCGAAGGCGGACCGAAGTCGAGGTCAGGCGGGGCGGTCATGACGTCTCCTCGGTCGAGCGACCCAGATCTCGTTTCGCGACGCGGATGGCCCACGGCTCCTCGTCGTCGGGGCCCGGGCCCGTTCGCTTCCACACGAGCTCGACGCGCTCGGACGGCCCGACCTCGATCTTCATCCCCGTGTAGTCCGGCTGGATCGGCAGCTCGCGCCCGCCACGATCGACCAGCACCGCGAGCTCGATCGTCTTCGGCCGGCCGAAGGCGAGGACGGCGTCGAGGGCGGCGCGGATCGTCCGGCCCGTGTGGAGGACGTCGTCGACGAGCACGACGCGCTTGCCCTCGACGCTCGGGAGCTTGCTCGGCCCGATCTTGGGGTTGGGGAGCGCGGTCGCGGCGTCGTCCCGATAGAGGGTGATGTCGACCGCGCCGATCGCGGGGGCCGCAGCCCCATGGAGCCCGGTGATCAGCGAAACCAGCCTGCGGGCGAGCGGATCGCCGCCGCGGCGGATCCCGACGAGGACGAGCGCGCCAGGCAGGCGGCGCCCCCGCTCGACGATCTCGGCCGCCATTCGCGTCAGCGAGATGGTGACGGCCGAGGGGTCGAGGAGCACGTCGCTCATGCGCGCCGCGGTCTTACACCTACTCGAAGTCCGGCTCCAGCACCGTCACGCTCGCGACGTCACCCAGCGCCTTCTCGAGGGCGGCCCCCGTCTCCGACCGCGTCACGACGGCCGCGACCACCAGATCGGCCGCCGGCATCCGGCGCGCGAGCGCCGCGTTGACCTCGGCGTGACCGATCGCGCGGACGCGGTCGAGCCAGCCGGCGTGGTAGCCCGGCGGCAGGCCGAGGAGCGCCTCTTCGAGCGGGAGCGCGACGCGCTTTCGCGCCGTATCGACGTCGAAGGCGTGGGAGCGGACGAGGTACTTTTTCACGAAGTCGACCTCCTCGGGCGTGAGGCCGTCGCGCTTCACGTCGGCGACGAGCCCGAGCTCGAGCTCCAAGCACGCCGCGGCGTCGGCGCTGCCCGGCGCCGACCAGATCGCGTAGGCGTCGCGGCGGCGGTCGTAGCCGATCCGCGACGACGCGCCGTACGACCAGCCTCGCTTCGCCCGGACCTCTTGCATGAGGCGCGAGGTGAAGGTGCCGCCGAAGGCGGTGTTGCCGACGGACCACGCGAGGTGATCCGCATCATGAGGGGTGGTGCCGAGCGAGCCGACGACGAGCTGGACCTGGGTGCGGTCGGGCTTGTCGACGAGGACGAGGTGACGCCCCTTTACCCCTCCCGGCTCGGGCGTGGAGTCGACGGCGCGCACCCCCTCGGGCAGGCGCGCGAGGATCCGATCGGCGATCGCCCGCGCGCGGCCGGCGTCGATGTCGCCCGAGAACGCGAACACGGCGTTCTGCCGCGTGACGTTCTTGCGATACCAGCCCTCGACGTCGGCGCGCGTGATCGTCTCGAGCGAGGCGATCGAGCCCGATACGCGACGGCCGTAAGGGTGGCCCACGAAGAGCGTGCGGCGCAGCGCGCGGCTCGCGAGCGAGCGATCGCTGTCGCGAGAGTCGACGATCTCGGCCTGCATCTCGCGCACCAGCCGCCCGATCTCGGCTTCGGGGAACGTGGGCGTGAGCAAGAGGCTCGCCAAGAGGTCGGCAAAAGGCTCGAGGTTGCGCGCGATCACCTCGGTGCTGAGGCTGACCGCGCTCGGCCCGGCGTCGACGCCGAGCTCACCGCCGAGCCGATCGATGCGGTCCTCGATCTCCACGTCGGAGAGCCCCTCGGCGCCGCGGCGCAGCATGCGCGCGGTCACCCGCGCGAGGCCCTCTTTACCGGGCGGATCCGCGGCGCTCCCGACCAGAAACCCGATCGTGATCGTGACCAGCGGCAGCGCCGCGCTCGATTCGACGAAGATCGGCGCGGTCATCCTTCGTCCTCGTCGCCCAAGTCGCCCTCGTCGCCCTCGTCCTCCCCGAGCTCACCGCTGGGGTGCACCACGACGATCGTTCGCGCGCTCGTGACCAGGTACCGGCGCGCCGCCCGCAGCACGTCGGAGCGCGTGACGCGGCGGTAGGCGTCGACCTTGTCGAAGTAGGCCTGCGGCGTGCCGAGCACCGTCTCGTAGAAGCCCACCGTCTCGGCGCGCCCGCTCACCGTCTCCAGGGCCTGGAGCGCGGCGAGCTCGAGCTTGGCCTTGGCGCGCTCGAGCTCGGCCTCGGTGACCGGGTCGGAGACCACCTTTTCGACCTCGCCCTCGAACGCCTCGAGGAGCGCGGCGGCGGTGCTGCCCTCCCGCGCGACCAAGCCGATGTCGAAGAGGCCCGGATCACGGAACGTGCCGACCCAACCGCGGACGTCGCTCGCGATCTCGAGCTCGTGCACCAGCCGGCGGTGAACCCGGCTCGAGCGGCCGCCGAAGAGGATCTCGCAGAGGACCACCAGCGGCGCGTGATCGTGGTCGCCTAGAGCGGGGGCCTTGTACCCGATGCTGAGCTTGTCGGTCGGCGTCGGCTTGTCGAAGCTGACGCGCCGCTCCTCGATCTGGGGCGGCTCGGGCCGAAGATCTTCGACCGGGATCTCGCTCGACGAGAGCCGGCCGAAGTGCTCGGCGATGACCCCGAGCGTCGGCTCGATGTCGACGTCACCGACGATGACGAGGGTCGCGTTGTTGGGCGCGTAGTACGTGCGGTAGAACGCGGTGCAGTCGTCGGGGGTGAAGGACAGGATGTCCTCCATCGAGCCGATGGTGGGGATGCCGTACGCGTGCTCGCGGAAAGCCTCGCGATAGAGAACCTCGCTCGCGAAGCCGTCGACGTCGTCGTCGACGCGCTGGCGCCGCTCGTTGGCGACGACCTCTTTTTCGGAGGCGACCTGCGGCTCGCGCAGCACCAGCGTGCCGAGGCGATCGGCCTCGAGCGTCAACCCGAGCTCGAGCGCCTCTTTGGGGAGGTTCTGGTGGTAGTACGTCCAGTCGAGGAACGTGCCCGCGTTGGTCTCACCGCCCGCCTCTTCGATCCGGCGGTCGAAGGCGCCGTGCGGCGTCGTCTCGGTCTCGCCGAACATGAGGTGCTCGAAGAGGTGCGAGATGCCCGTCTTGCCGGGCCGCTCGCAGCGCGAGCCGACCTTCATCCACGTCTGGAGCGACACGACCGGCGCGGCGGGGTCGATCTCGACCAGGACGGTGAGGCCGTTCGCGAGCTCGAACCGGTGCAGCGTGATCGCCTGCCCGAAGCGCTCGGGGCCCACGTAGCGGATCGCGCCTGGCTTGGCCTGGCTGACCCGATCGGAGGCCGCTCTGACGTGGTCCACCGCGATCATCGCTTCTTTCTCCTTCGCATGAGCCCGACGGCCGCGGCGGCCCCGACCGCCCAAGCCACGCCCGCCCCTTGCGAGCCCCCGGGCGACGAGGTGCAGAGCCCGCCGCCACCCCGCGGCTCGACCGGGCGGGGGTCGACGGCGGTGCTCCGACCCCGGTTCGCCGACCGCGTCGGTGACGAGCTGGAAAGGGTCCGCGTCGACGACGACGCTGTCACCGATCGCCCCGTCGATGACGAAGCGCGCGTCGAGCCCGACGCCGTTCGTGATGGTGGCGATGATCTGCGTGGGCACGCCCTCGGCGTCGCGTGTGATCGAGCCGAGCTCGACCATGGGGTCGCTCGGTCCGCGCACCTTGACCACCGTCCTGCCTTGCTTGATGCCTTCGAGGATGCCCGCGACGCTCAGCTCGGTCGCGAACACCATCGTGGTCGGCGATCCGATGGGCGCGCCGAACGCGCCGATGTCCTCGCCCGCGCGGTGATCGTCGCTGCCGCCGATGGCCGTGACGAGCTTGCCCTGCGCCGCGAGGCCCTCCCAGATCACCGAGGCCGGCTCGTAGAACACCTGGGCCGAGCCCGCCGTCACGATCTCGATGGCGTCGATGCGATCGGCGGCGAGCTCGTGCTCCCAAGCGCACCCGATGCAGGCGTCGCCGATGTCGAGCGCGGGGTGGTTGAGGGCGAAGAGCGCGCCTTGGGCGTGGAATGCGTCGACGGCGGCGGTGATCGCCTGCGCCGAGGGCTCGAACTTGTGATCGACGAACGCGGTGGCGCCGATGCCGTTGGCGTGCCCCGCGTAGGTGGTGAACTCGACCCCAGGCACGAGCAGGAGCGGGCCGGCGGCGGCCTGGGCCGCCGCGAAAAAGTCGAGCTGCGCGTTCGTGTTGTGGTCCGAGAGCTCGACGAAATCGAGGCCCCTGCCCCGGGCGTAGGCGATGATCTCTTCGAACGTCGCGTCGGCGTCGCCGCTCTCACGCGAGTGGACGTGGAAGTCGCCCGCGTACCAGCGCGCCTCGGTCGAGAGCGGGGCGATCGGCACGTACGGCGCTCGCTCGGGCTGCGGCGCGAGGGTGGGTGCGTCGCGGAGGGTGACGGTGACCTGGTAGCTCGCCGAGCCGCCCACGACCTTGGCCTTGCCCACGTCGACGTACCACGTCCCGGGCTCGATCGGCCCGATGCGATAGCTGCGGCTCGCGGCGAGCTCGTTCACGATCGCAGGATCGGTGTTGCCGGCGCCCCAACCCCCCCACCC
>CALKVR010001325.1 GCA_938004815.1 uncultured Polyangiaceae bacterium
CCCCAGGGCGGGGTCGTAGTCGGCGGCCTTGCGGTATGCGACGAGGAGCGCCTCTTGCTCGAGGTCGTCGGCGGTGGCGGCGTCGCGGGCGGCTTGGACGGCGATCTTTCTGAGGATCGGGCGGGCCTGGAGGACGAGGTGGGTCCGGACCGAGACGGGAGTGGGTTCCATGTAGATCCCATCCTGGCGAGCTGGGGGGACCGGACATCGGGGGCGCGCGGGATGGTCTGACCATCGAGAAAACCGGGTTCGGGAACGGAAGTGATGGTCGGACCATCGCTCGGAACGGTGCCGGGGGTGGAAGTGATGGTCGGACCATCGCGCGGAACGGTGCCGGGGGTGGAAGTGATGGTCCGACCATCGCTCGGAACGCTGGGGAGGGTTTTTCGGATGGTCGGACCATCGCTCGGGACGCCGAGGAGGGTTTGGATCGATGGTCGGACCATCACTTCAGACGGCTCGGAGGGTTTTTCGGATGGTCCGACCATCGTTTCGAACCCTCGCGACGGTTTTCGGATGGTCGGACCATCCCGAGCGGGGTCGGCGTGTCGCTTTGTTCCACAACCGGGCGTTGCTCGATCACAGAAGGAAGGTGAGGGGCAACGAGGCCCATCAAAACGAATCTGTCATTCTCTATTTGAGGTTCTTGTCATGAGCATGGTTACTCCCGATACGAGCGCGTCCGAGCTGCGTCTGTTGCAGGCGTTCGAGGCGTCGCGGGCTGCGATGGAGGCGCTGGATCCGAAGTCGCTGCCGCACATCAACGTGGACATCCCGGCTTCGATCATCACGGTGCTGGGGTGCATGCCGGAGCTGAAGCAGCTGCAACCGCAGCTGGCGACGCTGACGGCGGTGGATCCGGCGGTGTTCGACAAGTGCGAGCAGTACGCGCACGCGCTGTATCACGCGAACCGGCAGTACATCTCGGCGTCGCAGCCGTCGGCGCCGGTGGCGGAGATGACCGAGACGTTGCGGGGCATCCGCGAGCAGCTGTTCTCGGACGCGGCTGCCCTCGCGAAGCGTGGGGCGCTCGATGGTGAGCGCTTCAAGAAGCTGGCGGGGCCGAACGGGTCGAAGAACATCGCGCTCGACGTGCACGTGCTGGTGTCGATGCTGCGCGACAACTGGAGCAAGATCGTGGGCAAGACGTTCGTCACGCTCGACGAGCTCGATCGGTCGGAGGTGATGGCCGATCGTCTCATCGACGCGCTCGGTGAGCGCGAGCAGGGGCCGGTGAACGTTCCGGCGGCGAGCGTGGCGCGGCACCGGGCGTACGCGCTCTTCGTGAAGGCGTACGACGAGGCGCGCCGTGTGGTCAGCTTCTTGCGCTGGCACGAGGGCGACGCAGAGAACATCGCGCCGTCGCTCTACAAGGGGCGCAACGCGAAGCCGGGCCGTTCGGAGACGACGCCGGATCCGGCGACCGACGAGACGATCGGGGTGGGCAACCAGCCCGCCGTGCCGGTGGTCCCGGTGGCCACGCCGGTGACGCTGCCCGGCGTGAGCGCTCCCTTCGCCAACGGCTGATCTGAAGCAACGGTGCCGTCATGAAACCCAGCTTGTCTCTCGGTGTGAAGCTGCCCTTGGACGGTCGCGCGAAGCTGGAGCCCTTCGTCATTCCGGCCCACCACCTCGTGACGCACGGGGTGGTGGTCGGGATGACGGGGAGCGGGAAGACGGGGCTGGTGACGGTGATGGTGGAGGAGGCATTGCGGGCGTCGATCCCGGTGCTGGTGATTGACGTGAAGGGGGATCTGCCGAACCTGCTGTTGAAGTTGCCGTCGTTCGATCCGGTGGCGCTGGCGCCGTGGGTGGAGGCGGCGCCGCAATCGGCGGAGACGGCGGGTGATGTGGCGGCGCGATTCGCTGCGGAGCGGCGGGCGGGGCTCGCAACGTTCGGGCTGGGTGAGGCGGAGCTCTCGGATTATGCGCGGCGCTCAGCGATCCGGGTGATCACGCCGGGGGCGGACGCGGGGGAGCTCTTGCACGTGCTGTCGGCGCTGGAGCGTCGGTCGGCGCGGTGGGACACCGACGTGGACGGGGCGCGCGCGGCGCTGTCGGCGGCGATCTCGCTCATCCTGCGGCTCTTGGGTCGGGATGCGGATCCGGCGCGGAGCCGCGAGCACGTGCTCTTGTCGGTGCTGGCGGAGCGGCGGCTGCGCGCGGGCGAGAGCGCGGACATCGGGGCGCTCTTGCCGGAGGTGATCGATCCGCCGCTGGATGCGATCGGGGCGCTGGGCATCGACGCGTTCTTGTCGAAGCGCGCGCGCAAGGACCTGGCGGCGTCGCTGAACTCGCTGCTCGCGTCGCCGTCGTTCGCGTCGTGGCGGCAAGGGGTGACGCTCGACATCGCGGAGTGGATGAAGCCCGACGGCGGTCGGACGCCCGCGACGGTGGTGAGCGTGGCGCACCTCGACGACGACGAGCGCGCGCTGGTGCTCGGGGTGCTCTTGGAAGAGGTGCTCTCGTGGGTGCGCGGCCTGCCCGGCTCGCAGCACCTCAAGGCGCTCATCGTCTTCGACGAGGTGTACGGGTTTCTCCCTCCGCATCCCGCGTCACCGCCCACCAAGCGCCCGCTCGTCGCGCTCATGAAGCAGGCGCGCGCGTACGGCGTCGGCGTCGTCATCGCCACCCAGAACCCCATGGACCTCGACTACCGCGCCCTCGGTAATGCCGGCTTGTGGTGCCTCGGCAGGTTGCAGACCGACGCCGATCGCCAGCGCGTCATCGAGGGGATCGCGGACGAAGCCAGGGCAGGGGAGTCGCCCGAAGAGCTCGCCGCGACGTTGAAGAAGCTCGCCCCGAGGTGGTTCGTGGTGAGGAACGTGCACGCCAAGGGCGGGGCCGTGTTGGTGCAGCCACGGTGGGCGATGAGCTTTTTGAGGGGGCCGATGACGCGCCATGAGATTCGCCGCGCGCGCGGCCTTGCTCCGACCTGAGGGAGACGTGCGATGAAGCTCGCCTATTGCGGGACCCCGCACCTGTGGGGGACGGTGGACTACTCCGCGCCGGGTAGGCTCATGCCCGACGGCGATACGATTCATCTGCGCGACCCGGTGCTGGTGATGATGGGCCGCGTGTTCAAGCCCGACGGCGGCGTCATCGAGGTGCCGATGCCGGGGCGCTCGAAGCCGCACGAGCTGGTGCTGCGCGGCGATCCGCCCGGGTACCTGCCGATCCGTCTCTCGGGGATCGACGCGCCGGAGTCGCACTACGTCGCGAGCGTGCGGCCCGATCCGACGCGGCCGGTGTATGAAGTCCGCGCGTCACGCTACAGAAGCGTCTGCCAGCCGCACCATGCGCCCTCGCTCGCGTACATCCTCCGCGTCGTCGCCCGCTGGCCGAAAGTCATCGTCGAGCTCGACCGCGCCGTCCTCGACAAGCGCGAGCGCGTCCTCGGCTTCCTCTACGCCAGCGACCACCGCGCCGAGCGCCGCACCTTCATCACCCACGAGCTCGTCCGCCGCGGCCTCGCGTTCCCCTTCGTCTTCGAGTCCGTCGGCGACCATCGCCCCCGCCTCCTCGACGCTGGTGCCCGCGCCAAGCGCGAGCGCTTGGGCGTCTGGAAGCACTACGTTGACGGCCCGCTGGCGTACGCCGAGTCAGCCTGGGGCGCCGTCGATGTGAGGGCCGGTGCCGTCGAGCCGCGCGGGGCGTTGAACCATCCCATGATCTTCCGCAGGGTCGTCGAAGCGGGGCAGCTGAAGGGCATGCAGCTCCGAGCCGGCTTGCGGAAGTACGACGTCTTTCATGACCGCACCGGGGACATCTTTCCTGGGGACGAGTACCGGAGGGTGCCGATCGAGGCGCGGGTTTGGGCGCCGCATAGGGGGTGAGGCGAGATGCGCTGCGGCGAGCCGAGCGGCGGGGGGCCTTACTCAGGAATCGCCGTCAGATCGACCTCGAAAAATTGCAGCAGGACTGACGACCCGAGTGTGTAAGCGCCGGGGGCGGGGCCCGTCATCAACACGCCGATGCGCTCCGCTCCCAGAGCCAAGGATGTAAACCCTCCCGAGTTGGATACCGGTACTCGCGCAACCTCGCGGAGCAGCATGCTCGGACCGGAAGTGTCGACTCGACGCACCACCAAGCTAATGACGAATGCATCCGAGAGGCGGGTCTCTCGACACCCGCAGCCATAGTTGTCGCAGACGGTGTCGACGACGATGTCCCAGGTGCCCGCGCCCTCTACGTGCACCTCAAGGAGGCCGTGCTGATCGCGCAGCAACTCCACGGCCCCCAGCCAGCTACCGGCAACGGTGCAACTTCCCGTGCAGGTACTGTGGTCGCACCCAGGGCCGTACTCCGGATCCGGTTCGCGCTCGATCAGCAGTTCCTGTTCGGCGTTGCCGTCTGCTGTCGGCAAGAAATACAGAAGGCCGGCGGCGCTCGAGCCCGCAACGATGGGACGTCCGTCATCGGTCCAAGAGATGCTCGGTGCGTTGGCGCTCCACAGCGTCATCGCGTTGATGAGGAACGACTCGGGGGTAAGAGCCGAGAACAAACGTAGCGAGTCGGGGTACGCGAGCACGAGCGGCTCCCCGGTAGTTGACCGCGTGAAGCCGATGTCCGCATAGCTACGCAGCCCCGGGGCGAGCCACGACCACTCGCCTCCGGTCTGAAAACCGAACGTGGATGGATACGGGAATTCGACGCGCGAGCGTATCGCGAGCGCGCGGTCAGAACCGTAGGCGTCGGCCTGCAGCAGCTCCCAGTCTCCGACAGGAACGCCCGGAACGAGCTCGCCCGGGTCGAGGCCGGGTTCGGCCGACCATCGAACCAGTCCGTCCTGCCCCAGAACGAAGTAGCTCGGTGATTCGTCCCCCTCGACCGGCTCCGCCTCGGCGGCGTCGAGGAACTCGATGCTCGCGGCCCCACCGCTCGGCGCGCGAAACAGCACCGGCGCGAAACCCCACGTAGACGTCCCGAGTCGCACCGAGCCGAAGAACGTGCCGTCCGCCGCGCGCGCGATTCTTGGATAGAAGATCTCGTAGTTGCAGATTGCTCGGTCGGCGCGCTCGACTCGGCAAGGCGGAACGTCGCACAGGTCAGCGGGATCGAGAGACTCGACGGTGCACTCGGGGTCGGGGACGGAGCCGCCCGCGCCTCCAGCAGAGCTGCTTCCGCCGCCGGTGCTCCCACTGCCACTGCCCTTCCCGCTGCTCGCGCCAGGCTCATCATGGGCGGCGCTGCTGCAGCCGACGAACACGAGGAGGCAGAAGCAAAGACTACGCACGCTTCGATCCTAGCGTGTCTCGTGCAGCTCGTGCGCCCTTCGTCGGATTCCGCGCAAAGCCGTTCGGGAAACGGGCAGGCGCGCGGCGAAGCTGCGAGGGGAGGAGGTGGTACGCTCATCGCTGGCTCCCCGTCCAAGGCCCGCGCGATGTTCTCCCAGCACCACGCCCTCTTGCTACTGACGCTTTGGGCGGTTGGCGCGTGCGGCGCCGACGCCGATGGCTCAGGCGCAGCGGACTCCGTGGCGAGCGCTACGTCGAGCGCGACCGGATGCGCGTACCCCGACTTCGCGTGTGCGCCGGGCGAGTTCTGCCATCTCGCTCAATGCGGGCAAACGGTCGACCAGCACACGGTAGCAAGCTGCCTTCCGCTGCCGGGGATCTGCGTTCAGGGTGGGCGGCCCGTCTGCGCTTGTGATGGGCAGGTGTATCCGAACGCTGAATGTGCGTTGATCGCGACGGGCCTGGACCGCTGCTACGACGAGGGCGCGTGTCTTTTCGACGTCAGCCTCTCGACGGTCGAATGCTCAGCTCCGCCTGGGATGTTCGCGTGTCGCAATGTGTTCTGCGACATCGCGACGGAGTACTGCCACATCACAGACTGCTCCATCGCGAACTGGGTTCAGGGCATCTGCGTGTCGCTTCCCGCTCCTTGCAGTGAAGGGGTTTGCACGGGCACCGCCGCCGAGGGCATCACCCTCACGCGGTTGATGCTAAGCGGCTGTTGACCGAGAAGCGTTAACCCTACGCTTGCAACATGACGATGACGGCCGACGAGATCCTCGAACATGTCCGCGCGCTGCCTTATCGCGAGCGCCTCAAGCTCGTCGAGCGCGTCGTGCACGAGCTCATCCAGGGGGTCGACGCCGGGGACGAAGACGAGATGGATCGCGAGCTTCAACGCCGCATCCAACGGACCGCGGCCGGGGCGCGGACCGTGCCCGCAGAGGATGTGATTGCCAGACTCCGAGCGCGGGGGTGAGCGTGCGACTCGACGAGGACGCCGAGGGGGACGTAGAGGTCATCGAGCAGACCTGGTTCGATGAGGCAGAGCGCCGAGCCGCCGAGGTCGAATCTGGCCAGGTCGTCCTCGCGGACTGGGAAGACGTTCGCGAGCGGATCACGAAGAAGCTCGACACCTAGCGCACACCGGCGTTCGCCTCACTCGTGTCGCATCGGACGGAGCCTTGACCAAGGCGCCCCCCGGGTTTCGTGACACGAAGGACCTCACATGCGAGGGTCGCCGTATGTCCACGCTGAAGGCTTCGATTCCGAGCCCCCAAGCGGCGTCGCAAGCCGAGCTCGAAGACGAGCTTCGCCAGGCGAACGAGGACTTTGCCACCGGCGCCTTCGTCGAGCTCACGGTCGAGGACCTCGATCGCTGCATCGTCGATGGGGAGTGGCCGTGGCACTGAGCCCTCCGACGGTTGCCGCGGCGCGCGAGCTCCTCAGTCGGCTGGGGGCGCCCCCACGGTTGCTTCGCCATGTCGAACTGGTTGGCGAGGCGGCGGAGCTCGTCCTGTCTTCCC
>CALKVR010001326.1 GCA_938004815.1 uncultured Polyangiaceae bacterium
CGGTCGCGACCAGATGGAGCGCATCGTCGACATCCAGCTCGCCCGGTTCAAGAAGCGCGTCGAGCGGCGCGGCATCGCCGTCGACGTGACCGCGGCCGCCAAGGAGTTTCTCGTGCAGGTCGGTTGGGATCCGCAGTACGGCGCCCGGCCGCTCAAGCGCGCGATCCAACGGTACGTCGAAGACGAGCTCGCTCGGTCGATCCTCGGCGGCACGGTGGCTCAGGGCGATCGGGTGGTCATCGACCGCGCCGGCGACGCGCTGAAGTTCGACAAGGTAGACGTGAACTAACTCTTGCGGGGCAGTCGCTGCACCTTCACCCCCCAACCCCCTCACCCGAGGTGAGGGGGGCTCAACGAGATGGGGGCCGCTGGCTGACCGGCGGCTCGGAGCCCTCGGGCAGGCCGAGCGCGACCCGTCGCAAGAGATCCAGCGCGCTGTGCGCGGCGTGGATCTGAATCTCGTTCCTGTCTCCGCGAAACACGCGCTCTCGGACGTGTGTGCCGTTGGGCGTCGCGACGGCCCAATAGACGAGGCCGACGGGCTTGGCCGACGTGCCCCCGGACGGGCCGGCGATGCCGGTGACGCTCAGGCCCACGTCGACCTCGCAGAGCCGGCGGGCGCCCTGTGCCATCTCGGCCGCCACTTCGGCGCTGACGGCCCCGTGCCCGCGCAGGGTGTCCTCGGAGACGCCCAGCATGCGCGTCTTGGCGCTGTTGGCGTACACGACGGCCGAGCCGATGAGGAAATCGCTCGCGCCGGGTGAGCTCGTCAGGAGGTGCGAGATGAGCCCGCCGGTGCACGACTCGGCGAGCGCGAGGCGCCAGCCCTTCAGCCGCAACGCGCGACCGGTGATCGACGGCAGCGAGTCGTCTCCCTCGCCGTAGACGACGTCGCCGAGCCGTTCGCGGACGATGGATGCGGCCTGGGTGGCGAGCTCGCGCGCGGCGGCCAGGTTCGCGCCCCGCGCCTGCACCTTCACGTCGAGCTCGGGAAAGTGCACGCGGTATGCGAGGGTAATGCCGTCGAGCTCGATGCCGTCGAGGAGCTGCGCGGCCGTCGACTCGGGGAGGCCGAAGGTGCGAAGGCGGACGACGAACGTGTCGTTGGGCGCGGTCGGACGGATGCGCGGGAGCACCTGCTCGGTGAACATGCGCTTCATCTCGCGCGGCACGCCGGGCAAAAAGAACATCGTCGCGCGATCGACGGCGACGCTGTAGCCGGGCGCCGTCCCGTCCGCGTTCGGCAAGAGCTCGGCGCCACGCGGGACCTCGGCCTGCTTCTCGTGGTGCTTCGTCACCGTGCGGCCGCGCGCCTCGACCTTGCGCCGGATCGACAAGAGGGCGCTCTCGTCCAGGACCAAGTCGACGCTCGCGGCCTGGGCGACGCACGCGGTGGTGATGTCGTCGGACGTCGGCCCCAGGCCACCGGTCACGATGACGATGCGCTGCTCTTCGCCGAGGCGCTTGAGCGTCGAGACGACGCGATCGCGGTCGTCGGCGACGACCTGCGCGCACGCGACCTCGAAGCCCTCTTCGGTCAGCGTCGCGGCGAGCCACGAGGCGTTGGTGTCGACGATTTCTCCGCGCGTGAGCTCGGTGCCTATGGAGAGAAGGGCGACTGCCATTCGGGGGTCGATCAAGATACCAGGCGCCAGCCTCGCCCGGTCAATTGCCCGCGGGCCCGGCGCTCGGGGGATAGGCGCAGCGAAAGCCCACGTCGGAGCGGGCCTCGGGGCCTCCCGGCTCGGCGCTCCACGTTCGGAGGGCGCTCGCTGCCGTCGACCGAAACGACCCCCCTCGGACGACGGCGCCCCCGCCGTCGCGTGCCCATTCAGCCACGTTTCCCGCGAGATCGTGGACGCCCGTGGGCGTGGCCCCGTCGGGTCGCATGCCGGGGATCTCGGGGCCCGAGGCCCCTTGCCCGCACGGCCCCTCGACGAGCCCGAACGCTGCCCGCCGGCAGACGACCCCGGTCGCCCCCCACGGGTAGCGCCTGCCTGCGGCCCCCGCCCCCGCCAGGGCGTGCTGCGCGGAGGTCGGCAGGCTCCCGCCGGCATAGGCGCAAAACGCCGACGCGGCCGCGAAGCCGACCCGGACCGGCAGGCCCGGCTCGCCGCTCGCCGCGATCTCCGTGCACGCGCCGCGGTCTCGGCAAGGCCTCCAGCGCGCCTCGGTCACCTCGTAGGCGTCGATGAGGAACGCGTCGACTTTGCCCCGCGGCAGGTTGGACCGGCCGGCCGCCTCCCAATCGGGCGCGAGCGCGTCGAGATCGCCCGCCTCGATCAACACGCGCGTCTCTGGCGGTACGCAGCCGGCGTCGGTCTGCACGAGCGCGCCGGGGCACGACCAGGGCGATCCGGTGCACCTGCCATCCTCGAGGCTTTGACCCACCGGACAGCAGCGCGGGCCGAGCGCGATCGCGCCCTTGGGGCACCGCGCTGGCGGCGCACCGCAGCGCGCCGCGAGCCCTACGCCGGCGAGCGCCAAGAGCCCCAGCGCGGCACCGCCTGCGAGGAGCCGACCGCGGCGTGTCACGCGACCGCGAAAGGCAGGACGCCGATCTCGGCGATCTCGATCTCCACGCGATCGCCGCTCGTGAGCGGGCCGACGCCCTCGGGCGTTCCGGTCAGGATCACGTCCCCCGGCTCGAGCGTGATCGTCTCGCTGACGTGCGCGAGGACGCGCGCGACCGAGAAGATCATGTCGGCGGTGCGGCCCTGCTGGCGCGTCTCGCCGTTGACCCGGCACGCGATGGTGAGCGCCTGCGGATCGAGCCCGCACACGATCACTGGACCGATCGGGCAGAAGGTGTCCATGCCCTTGGCCCGCCACCACTGGCCGTCCTTTTTCTGGAGGTCGCGCGCAGTAACGTCACAAGCGAGCGTGTAGCCGAGGACGGCCTCGAGGGCCGCGTCTTCGGATGCGCGCCTCAGCCGCCGCCCGATCACGACCGCGAGCTCTGCCTCGTGCTCGATGCGGCTCGACACCTCGGCCGGAGGCAGCTCGACCGCGCCACCCGGCGCGAGGATCGACGTCGATGGCTTGTAGAAGAGCATCGGCTCGGCGGGGACCTCGTTGCCGAGCTCTCTTGCGTGCGCGCGGTAGTTGCGGCCGACGCAGAGGATCTTTCGCGGATCAGCCGGCGCGACGCGCGGCGCCTGGCCGACCGCGCCGGCGTCGTAGCCGTCGAGCGCACCCCCCGCCCGCTTGCCGCCGAGCCACGGCGCCGCGTCGAGGGGGAACGCGCGATAGGAGCCGTCGGCCGCGCTCGCGCGCTCGAGCTCGACCCACGTGGGCACGCCCGACCCGGCGGGCCCCGGGAGCGCCAGGCGCGCGAAGCGCTTGGTGCTCACGCGCCCTCGTCCCCGCCGTCGCCCGTCGCTTTGGGGGTCGTCGCCGGCCGCGCGCGCTTCTTCTTGCGCGCGCGGGGCGCCCGCGGCACCGGCTCGGGCGGGGGCTCGGAGCCCGAGCTCGATGCGGCTTCGTCGTCGGGGCCCTTTCCGGCGGGCCAGCCTCCGAAGGGGGCGGGTGATGCGGGCACGGCCTCGAGCCGATCGACGATGCGGGCGAGCGCATCGAGCATGGCCTTGCGGAGCCGGTCGTAGGCGCGCGGGCCGACCGCGCCCGTGCGGTGAGCGCGCTCGAGCTCGACGATCTCGAGGAGCATCGCCTCCTTCGCCTCCAGCAGATCGTCACGGGTGTCGGCAGCGAGCGTCTGATCTTTGCCTCGCCGCGAGAACACGTAAGCGAGCGCGCCGCCAGCCGTCGTCGCCGCCAGGCCGGCCGCGACCCACGGGGCGATGCCGCGCGTCGGGAGGCCCGTGAGCTTGAGGTTCACCTTGCTGAAGAAATTCTCGCCGTCGCGCGGCGACCACTGCTTGTCGATCTTGAGCAGCGTGCGGCCGCGGTCGCGCACGCGCTCCGCCTCTTTCGGGAACCCGTCGCCGGAGAGGCCCATGTTCTTGGACGCCTCGGCCGCCACCATGACGCGCGTGGTTCGCGGGGGCATCGTGATCGCCAGCGCGACGTCGGCCTCCTCGTGGTGGGGCACGTGGAAGCGGAAGCGAATCACCGCGCCGCCCGGGCGGACCGTGCCGCGGATTCGAACCCCCTCGTCCGTCCCGATGAGCGCGGGCACCGAGCCCTCTTCGGCCGTGAAGGCCTTGAACTCGGGGGGCATGACCATGTGGTAGTCGGCGAGCCACGCGACCGGGCTCGGGTTGGCGAGGAGCGCCTCGTACGTCACGACGAGCACGTCGTCCTTGAGCGAGACGAAGAGGCGCGCGTCGGGCGTGAAGACCATCGTGTCCGCGATCTGCGACGAGACGTCGAAGACGTGGAGGATCACGGCGACCCCGGCCGCTTGCTGCGTCAGCCCGAACTGGCTCGACGAGAACTCGCCGTGCTGGTGCGTCGCGTGGACGTTGTAGGCGTGGCCGACCCCGACCTTCTGGCCCTCGAACTGGACGAAACCGTCCTCGTTCGTGGTGCCGGTGAACGACTCTTTCGTGTCGCCCTGGGCGACGCTCTGGTGGAGCGCAGCGAGGCGGACGGGGACGCCGGCGACGGGCTTCTCGTCAGCGTCGACGATCCGGACGACGATCGTGCCGGCCGGGATCTCGGGGTTCGGAGAGACGACGTCCTCGGGCGGCGAGTACCCGCCGGGCTGGCCACCGTGACCGCGGCCGCCGCCGCCGTGAGGGTCGGGCTGCGCGCCGGCGACCGATGCGGACACCGACGCGGTCGCGCATGCCGCGGCGGAGAGGAGGATGGCGCGCCTACGCATCGTCGTCCTTCTTGGTCGGCTCGGGCTCGGCGTCGGCCTCGGGCTCGGGCTCGTCGCCTGGCAGCGGCGCCAGGCCGAGCTGGGCGAGGCGGGCCTCGACGATCTTCTCGGCGCGGGCGCGCTGATCGGCCGAGGCCTCGTCGAGGAGGCGCAGGAGGCGCTTGGCCTCGCGGCGGTACGAGCCGACCAGCTCCTTGTAGTCGTCGTCGCTGATCTTGCCGACCGACCGCTCGAACTCGAGGTCTTTCAGCGCGCGCAGCACCGCGCGTTTCTGCTCCTCTTCGACGCGCGGCGCGCCGATCGCGTAGGCGTCGGCGCCGGTGAGACGCGTCTCGCCGAGGAGCGTTCGCAGACTCGACCAGAACGCGCTGATCACGGTGATGAGCGTGAGGGCGGCGAGGCCCAAGAGGACCCCCGGCGCGCCGAAACGCCAACCCGCCAAGCCGAGCCCGGCCGCGCCCACGAGGACGCCGCCGATGAGCATCGTGAACCGCGAGCCCAGCGGGCCGTCGTCTCGCGGCGTCATGGTGTACCGGCCTGATCGCCGGCCAGCCATTGCGCGTCGGTGACGTGGGCTATGGCCGGAGCCTCCTGACCGGCGCGCGCGCGGTACGCGAGCGCGCCGATCGAGGCGATCATGATCGAGAACATCACGGTCGTGGCCACGCCCGCGGCCGCGCGGACGTAGCTGAAGGCGCGCACCTCTTGCTCTTGCAGATCGGGCCAGAGCGAGATGAGCGCCCCGATGATCAGGATGCCGAAGCCGATCCAGATGTAGAGCACCAGCGGGTTCACGTGGAGGCGGAACGTCGCGGCCTTGGTCTGGGGGTTGGCCGAGGCGAGGGTGGCGTAGAGATCGTCACGCGCCGTGATGTGCAGCGCGATCTCGCTCGACGGCTGCCCCGGCGTCGCCTTGTAGATGAACTTCGCGGGGGTGAGCTGGCCCGTGTGCTGGCCGTACTCGTAGACGTCGAGCGTCGCGATGATGGCCATCTTCTCTTCATCGCTCTCGCGGCGCGTGCCCTGGTAGACGAGCTCGTACGCTTCGTCGACCCGGATGCTCTCGCCCGGCGCCAGGGCCCCCTCCTTGTCGGTGCCCCACGACTTGCCCGAGAAACCGAGGAACATGAAGATGATGCCGACGTGGACGATGTAGCCGCCGTAGCGCCGGCGTGACTTGGCCACGAGGAGATAGAGCGACGTGAGCAGGCCCTCGGTCTCTTTGCGCTGCTCGGCCGACTTTTGCCGGGCGCGCACCCCGCGCACGAACTCTTGCACGATGACGGCGAGGTTGAACGCGCACAGGCCGACCACGATCACCGGGAGGATGCCGTTGACCCAGGCGACCGCCCCGCCGACGCGGTAGGTCACCCACGTCGCGAAGGTCGCCCCCTCGGCGGGCACGCCGTAGAGGTTCGGCATGTCGACGGTGGGCGGGAAGCGCAGCGGGCCGAAGGGCTTGCCGGTGGCGGCCGGGTACCAGCGCTCGAGCGTGAAGTGCAGGAGCACCATCACCGCGAACGCGACGAGGGGCGCGATGAAGCCCTTTTTCAGCAGCTCGGGCGATGTCTTTCGCCAGCCGACGAGCGGCGCCACCCCCATGAGCAAGAACAGCAGCACGCCGGGGATGGGCAGCCAGAAGTTGTAGAACGTGGGCCCGACCGTCGCCTTTTGGTTGAGCAGCGCCTCGCTGATGAGGGGCCAGGTGGTGGCGAGCAGGATGAAGACGCAGATCCCGAGGAAGCTCCAGTTGTTGAGGACGAACGCCGTCTCGCGTGAGAGCGGGCTCTCGAGCGACCCCTCGCTGCGAAGACGCGGGAGCCGCCAGACGAGCAGCGCCATGCTCCCCGCGAGGATGAACCCCATGTACCAGGCGAAGTACGTCCCGATGCCGCTCTGGGCGAACGAGTGGACGCTGGCGATGAGGCCGCTCCGCGTGAGGAACGTGCCGAAGATCGTCAGGAAGAACGTCGCG
>CALKVR010001327.1 GCA_938004815.1 uncultured Polyangiaceae bacterium
GTGACCCGAGCCGTTCGCGACGACCGAATCTTCGAAGAACGCGCGCGCGGGCTCTTGGCTGAAAATGATGGCGCCCTCGTACTCGTCGATGGCGCTGCAGCCGGTCAGGATGCAGCCACACCACGCGCCGGTGTGCTCGAGGCGAACGTGCTTGAAGCTGTTCTCGGTGCGGGCGATGCCGCCGAAGGCGAGCCCCTGCCAGTCGCCGGCGGCGGGAGCGTCGGCCGCCGAGCGGAAGACGATCGGAGCCGCTTCGGTGCCCTCGGCCACGACCGCGCCCGACGCCGCGAACGGCCCGGTGTAGTGCTCGATCTTGAACGCGGTGCCGGCGTGCATCTCGATCTCGGTGCCGGGCTCGATCGTCAGCGTGACGAGGCCGTTCTCTTCGCCCGCTCCGACGACGAAGTCGTCGTCGCCGAACGAGCCGATCTTGTAGGGCACGCCGGGGTTCTTCATCGTCCCGCTGACCGAGAGCCGACGCTCGGGGTCGATGTAGATGCGGTCGTCGAGGTTCCCGGTGAACGTGCCGCGCGGCAGGCCGAGCATGCCGTGCTCGTCCGTGGTGACGGGGAAAGCGAGCTTGTCGGCGCTGCCCGACTCGGTCACGACGAGCGCGTCGGAGTCGTCGGTGAAGGTGCCGAGGCGGCCGAGGACGACGCCGGTGCCGAGCGAGCGCTCGATCGTGAGGTGATCGGCGAACACGTCGCGGCGAACAGGGAGCGTGCTGCCGCCGTACACGATGAGGCTCGCGCCGCGCGGATCGTAGCCGCCGCCGTCGCTCATCGTGACGTGCGCGAACCGCGCGGTGCCGCCGGCCTCGACGAGGACGTGGCCCCAGCGCGCGCCGTCCAGACCCTCGAACCGGATGGGGAGGTCCGCGGTGCCCTCGGCCACGATCGAGCCCGTCGTGGGCGAGCCGGGGTACGCGATCGTCAGGCCGGCGTAGATGCCGTCGAACTGAACGACGGCGCATGGCTCGATCGTCAGGGTCGCCTTGCGGACCGCGATGAAGCCCTCGACGATGTGAGGGCTCGCGTCGGCCGCCCAGGTCTCGTCGGCCTCGATCGCGCCGGCCTTGTGGATGGTCGGGCCCTGAGTCGGAACCGGACAGCTCTGCGGCTTCGGGTCGGGCTCGGTGTCCGGGGGCGGGTCCTCGACGCTGGGGCCGTCGGGCTCGGACTCGGACGTGTCGGTGTCGCAGGCCGCTCCGAGGGGGAGGGCGATGGCGAGAGCAAAGGCGGTGAGGCTACGAAAGGCTGAGAAGTTCATGGTCGTGGGTTCCTCGTGACGGGGGGAAACATGAGGCGGGGCGATGACGGGTGGATGACTGGGAGCCCCGGTCGCGCGGCTCCCGTCATCCGCGGGGTCAGATCGCGCCCATCATCGCGAGCCGGCTCCAGGTCATGTCTGTGCCGGCCCGGCAGTCGGGCTTGTCCTCGTCGGGGTTGTCCCAGCCGCCCGAGATGTCGCGCGCCTGGTAGCCGACCCGCGGTGCACCGCTCGGGCCGAGCGCGATCGACGGGCTGTGGAGGAACCACGCGCCGACCGTGCAGTTCTCTTCGAGGAAGATGGTGTCGGGGGCCATCTCGCTCGAGATCTCGACCTTGGCGACCGCCCAGGGGGCGGTGTCGACGATGCAATCGGCCGCGTCGCAGTGGAGGACGCCGATGTTGTAATCGTAGGTGTAGGCGATGCGAGGGTTGTTACCCTCGAGCGCCAGGTCGATGCCAGGGCCGATCTCACGCGCGTTCGAGAGCACCGTGCCGGTCCAGCCCCCCGCGGTGCAGCCTTCGTCGCAGGCGAGGTAGACGACCCGGCGCTGCATGGCGTCGTCTTGGCCCAGCATCGCGATCCGCGGCGCGCCGCTCGAGGTGAGCGCCAAGGAGATCGCCGGCTTGATCTTGACCGCGTCGAACTCCGACGTGAACGCGGGCTCGACGCCGGTACCGACCCAGCTGTCGGCGGCGTCGCACGCGCCCTCGCAGGCCACGTAGGCGCCGGTCAGGCTCGTCGAGGCGTTGGCGTCGACCACGTGTGCGATGGTCGCGAGGTGGGCGCGGCCCGCCGCGTCGAAGCGGAGCGCGCTCGACTGCCAGATCTGGTCGGCGACCTTGTGTTGCGACCACGAGGCCGGGTCGCTGCAGCCGCCGTCACACGCCACGTAGTACGTCTCGGGCGCCTTCTGGCCGATGCCCAGGTACGCGACGTACGTGTGCATCATGAACCGCGGGTTGCCGTTCGGATCGAGGGCGAGCGCCTCGCCCGTCACCTCGCGATCGCCGCGGTGATCGAAGAGCTCGGTCTGCGACCAACCGGCCGGGTCGGAGCAGCCTTCGTCGCAGCTCGCGAAGTACACCTTGTTGAAGGTCGAGAGCAGGACACGGGGCCGCCCGCCGCCGTCGAGCGCGAGCATCGCGTTCGCCACCGTCGAGTCGGTGTCGAAGCGAACCACCTCGACGTCGTCGGTGCCGCCGCAGTCGGCGGCGCAGGTCGCGTAGTACGCACGGCCGCCCGCGTAGGCGGGGAACACCGCGTGCACGCGGCCTTTTTCGTCGATCTCGATGGCCGGCGCGGCCGTGTTGTCGGGCTCGCCGGTAGGAAGAAAGAACGGCGCGCTCGAGGCGTCGTTCTTGCCGTCATCGGGGCTCTTGCCGTCACCCTCGTCGGGCTCCGAGCCGACGTCACACCCCGAGGCCGCGAACGCGAGAGCAAAGAGAGAAACCGAACGCACCCAAGACAGAGACCGCATCGAAAGACCCTCCACCAGCGGCCGGCACGCACCTCGCGGGCCCGCGCCGTCGGTGGTGGCAAGGTCGTCACCCGCGATGACGGGAGGATGACCCTGAGGTCACGGCGCGAACCTGAGACGCCGAGCCCATCGCGTGGACGAGCTTGACCCAAGCCGACTTGGGCGCAGCCCCCCGCTCGGCCGCGCCCCGGCAACGAGCGAGGGCGGCGCGGGCACGCAGGCGGGCGTCGACGAGCGGATCCTTGATGAGATCGTCGATCTCGGGCTCGGCCTCGGCCCAGCGCTTCTCGATGCCCAACGCCTCGGCGCGGAGGACGCGGGCGGTGCGGACGTCGCGTGGGAGGCCGTCGCCGCCCGGGAGCTCGCCGAGCGCCTCGATGGCACCCTTGCCGTCGCCGCTCGCGAGCGCGACCTCGGCGCGGGCGATCCGCACGTGGGCGTGCGCACCCACGGCGCCCACCGCGTCGCGGAGCGCGGCGTCGGCCTCGCCGAGGTCGGCGCGGGCGGCGTCGAGATCACCGAGGGCGACGTGGATGCGTGCGCGCGCGGCGAAGAGGCGCGCCTTGGCGAAGAGGAGCTGGCCCCAACGCTCGAGGTGCCCGATCGCGGTCGCGACGTGCGGCAGCGCTTCGGCTGGCCGCTCGCGGAGGAGCTCGACCTCGCCGTGGTAGAGCGCGGCCGCGGCCAGGCCCTCGGGGTCGGCGAGCGACACGCACGACGCATCGAACGCCGAGAGCAGATCGTCGAGCTCGGGGCCGACCCGGCCGCTGCGGATGGCGGCGTCGAGCCGCACCTGGAGGGCCTTGGCGAGGATGAGAGGGTCGTCGACCTCGCGCGCCAGCTCGGCCGCCTCGCGCGCGGCGACGTCGGCGGCGTCGTAGCGGCCGGCGGCGACGTCGCCACCGGCGCGAAACGAACGGGCGCGCGCCCGATCGCGCGGTGACACCGCGAGCTGGTCGAGCCTCGTCGCCAGCCCGTCGGCTTCATCGCCCACCGCACCGCGGACCAACTGGTAGAGCGCTTCGCACGCGCCGCTCGCGTCACCCGCGCTCTCGTACGCGCGGGCCGCGCGCTCGAACAGGCGCGCGGCGTCGGTGACACGCGAGAGCCCGCGCGCGGCGTGACCGGCCTTCAAGAAGTAGGGCGCAGCCGCGCCCTCGCGTCCGCCGGCCTCGAAGTGGCGCGCGACGTCGGCCGGGTCGGCGCCGGTCACGGCGAGGTGCTCGGCCGTGCGCGCGTGCACGTGCTCGCGCACGACACGCGGCAGGTCCTCGCGCAGGACGTCGGCCAAGACGTCGTGCGACAGCCGCCCGCCCGCGAGGATCTGCGCGGCCTCGAGCGCCGCCCACGGCTCGGCGAGATCGAGCGCCGCCACGCCGAGCACGTGGCTCGCGAGCGAGAGATCGAATGCGGGGCCGGCGACGGCAGCGACGCGCGCCAAGCGGAGCGCCGCGTCGCCGAGCCGCTCGAGCCTGCGCCGCACGATGGCCTTCACCCGATCCGGGATCGGCACGCGTGTGTCGTCGGCCCCGGCGTCGAGCGTGGCGCGAACGATCTCCAGCAAGAACAGCGGCACGCCGTGCGACGCCTCGACGATCGTCGCAAGGCGGTCGGCGAGCGCGTCGATGCCGAGAGACCGGCAGAGCTGGAGCGCCTCGTCCTGGCTGAGCGGGCCGAGCGTGATGCGCCGGGCCAGGCCGGCGGAGACGGCGCGGTCGACGCGCGCGGCGGTCTCTACGGGGAGCTCTTCGTCCCGGTGGGCGATCACGGCGAAGCTGGGGAGATCACCGGACCAGCACTGCTCCGCGATCCAGAGCAGCGCTTCGACGCTCGCGGGGTCGACCCACTGCAGATCGTCCACCGCCATCGCGGTGAGGCCGCCCTCGACCGCGAGTCGAGCGGCGAGCGCGAACGCCTCGAGGAAGCGGAGCTTGCTGCGGAGCGAAGGCGCGCCGGCGGCGTCGGTGGCGAGCTCGGGGACGACGCGCGCGAGCTCCGAGGCGGCCCACGCCGGGAGCTCCACGCGCACCTCTCTCAGGAGAGCGCGGAGGCCACGCGCGAGCGTGGCGTACGGGACGTCGGCGTCACCGGGGCGCCCCTCGACGACGATGAAGCTGCCCTTGCGTTCGATGACCTCGCGCACGAGCCGCGACTTGCCCACGCCCGGAGTGCCGACGACGATGGCCCCGCGGCGCGAGCCGAACGCCCGCTCGAGCTCGGCCAACTCTCTCGCGCGCCCGACCCACGGTGGTCGCAACACGGCCGCGGGTAGAGCCACCGGCGCAGCGCTGCGACGAACGGCGAGCGGCGCCTTGCCCTCGCGGATCGTGCGGAGCACGTCGAGCATGGCCGCGCTCGGCTTCATCGCGAGCTCGCGCGCGAGCGTCTTGCGACAGCGTTCGTATGCGGTCAGCGCCGCAGGCGCGTCACCCTTGGCGAGCCACAGGCGCGCGACCCGCAGGTGCGCCGCCTCCGACAATGGCTCGCTTGCAACCGCGCGCTCGGCGAGGACGAGCGCGTCGTCGACGCGGTCTTCGCTCTCGGCGCGATCGATCTCGGCGTTGACGGCGCGGGCCCACGCGCGCGCCAGCTGCCCGCGCGCACCCTTGAGCCAGCCCTCGAGGTCGGGACAATCATCGAAGTCGTACCCGGCGAGCAGCTCGCCTCCGAGCGCCGCCGCGTCCGCGAAGCGCCCTTGGTGCACGGAGAGCAGCAGGTCGGCCACGTCGGTCGCGACCCCTCGGAGCTCGAGCGACTCGTCTCCTTGCACGAAGCTCGCGGCCGATGCGTTGCGAAGCCGGCGGATCGCCTGGGCCAGGTTGTTGCGTGCAGCCTTCTCGGGTGACTCGGCCCACAAGAGGCCCGCGACGCGGGAGCGCGACGTGGCGCCCTCCACCGCCAGGTAGGCGAGGAGGGCTGCCGTCTTCTTCTCGAGCCGCGCGATCGGCTGCGGGCCCTCGACCCTCGCGCCACCCAAGAGACAGATGCGAAGCGCTCGAGGCTCGGTTTGCTCCGCGGCCGCCGTCATCGCCAGCCTCGCTACTTACGAGGCGGGCGCGAAGCGGTCAACCTCGGCGCTCAGGCTTCCGAGCCCTTGTCCTTCTTCTTCTTGCCCTTCTTGCCCTTGAGCTTGCCGTCGGCCTTGGCTTTCTGCATCTCGGCCAGGCTCACCTTGGCGTCGCTGTTGGCGTCGGCGACCTTGATGCGTGCCCACTTCTTGTCGCCGACCTCGGCCGCGGTGAGAAAGCCGTCGCTGTTCTTGTCGGCCTTCTGGAACCGCGCCTCGGCGCTCTTGCCTTTGCAGCCCTCTTTGCCCTCGGCCAGGGCGACCGTGCCGATGCTCGTCACCGCCACCGCCATGAGGGCGCCAATCCACACACCGCGTTGCTTCATCATGCCCGATTGGACGACGCCCCTGACGGCCGACCTACATCGGCGCGGGCGTTTGCCAACTTGTCGCGCCAGTGGAGAGTCGAACATGCCTTTACGGATCTAGCGGCCCGGGCGTTCAGCAGGCTCAAGGGGTCACGGTCATGACCGGCTGGCGAGGCGTCTCGAACGTCAGGCCCGTGTTGGACCCGGCGCCCGTCAGGTCGCAGTACGTGTACGCGCCGCCGAAGTTGACGCGGCACGCGTAGCGGTAGTCGCCGGCCGCGGGCGCGGTGAACGTCGCGTGGTACTCGTCGTTGTTGCCGACCTGCACGTTGAACGGGGCCGCCACCCACGTCCAGCCGGCCTGGCTCTGCGGGTTGGAGGTGGCGGGGCCGTAGCCGATATCGACGGTGAAGGTACCAGCGGGGCCCGCGGCCTCGGTCTGCCCCGCCTCGAAGACTTGGCAGAAGACATCGGGGCTGGTCGTCGCGGTCTGGACGTCGATCGAGAACGGGAAGGCCACGGCGCAGTAGTCGGCCTCGGACGCGTTGCCGGTCTCGTTCAAGACGAACTGTCGGCTCGGTGAGGCCGTGTTGCGAGGCGTCGGCGCGCCCGTTGCGAAGTCGGCGCTGTTCACGCCGGTGTCGATGAAGCCGAGGTTGCCACGCGTCACGCTAGCGGTCGCCGAGGGGGCTGGAGTGGGCCCGGCGCCCTCGAAGCAGCTGGCGGTGGAGCCGTAGCCCACGAAATCGATGATGCTGCCGCCGACAGGGCAGGCGCCGGTGAGCATCGTGCCGTCGCTTACGAGCGCGACCTTGCCGGCGGTGGCGCTCATCGCCGTGCCGGCCATCGCGTCGGGCGTGGGCAGCGGGCTGCCGTTGGCGCCGCCGCCCTGCTGGACGAGGTAGTAGCCGCCCGCAGGGATCGAGCCGGTCAGGTTGGTGATGGTCCACGTGCTCCCGGCCGCGCTCGCATACTGGACGCTGAAGCCGGCGACCGACACCGTCGTCGTGCCGCGGTTGTGGATCTCGACGAAGTCGTGGGTGAACGGAGCGCCGGTGTTCCCGCCGCCGCCGTACACCTGGCTGATGACGAGGCTGCCGTCGATCGGGGAGGCGCCGGTGCTGGTGGTGAACGCGGCTGCTTGCGTGAAGTTGGCCGCCAGCGGGAGGCCGGCCCCGCTCTCGGCCGCCGTGGTCACGCGAATCTGGAACGCCGAGCCGTAGGCGAGCGACTGTGTGGGGGTCGCGGTGAGCACGGTGTCTCCGGCGCTCAGGGCCAGCGAGCCGAGCGGGATACACGTCGCGAAGTTGTCGGTGGAGAGCTGGATCGACCCCGAGCAGGCGCCCGCGTCGAGGGTCGACTTCACCGTCAGCGTCGCCGGGTTCATGGCCTCGCTGAAGGTGATCGAGATCGTCGACGTCGGGCCGATGCCGCTGGCCCCGGAGGCGGGCGTGGTGGAGACCACGCTAGGGAAGGGCACGCAGGTGCCGGCGTTGCATTCGCCGCCGGTGCACGGCGTGCCGTCCGGCGCCGACGGGTCGGTGCACACCCCGGTGCCCGACTGGCAGGCACCGGCGATGTGGCACTCGTCGCTCGGCATGCACACCACCGGGTCGTCACCCTCGCAGACCCCGCTCTGGCAAGTGTCGGTCTGCGTGCACCCGTCGCCGTCGTCGCACGACGTGTCGTCGGGAGCGGGCGGGTCGGAGCAGACGCCCGTCATCGGATCGCAAGTGCCGGCGTCGTGGCATTGGTCGCTCGGCGTGCAGACGACCGGGTTTGCGCCCTGGCACACGCCCGATTGGCAGGTGTCGGTCTGGGTGCACGCGCTGCCGTCGTTGCAGCCCGCGCCGTCCATCACCGGCGCTTGGGCGGGCATGCCGCCGTTGCACGCCGCGATCGTGCAGTCGTTCATGTCGGGCGCCGGCACGTCCGTGTCGAGGTCGACGCTGACGATCACGCCCATGCCGTCGCACTGGTTCTGCTGGCAATCACCCGTCACCTGGATCGACGTCACGGTCCCCATCGGCTGATAGGCGAAGTCGCAGGCGCCCATGTCGCACGTGCGTGTCTGGCAGTCGGTGTCGCTGCCCGGGCATTGGCTGGCCGCGGTGCAGCCGACGCACTGCCCGCTGCCGTCGCAGATGAGGTCGGTGCCGCACGTGGTGCCCGCCATCTCGTTGGGGTTCGAGGGCACGCCCGAGGTGCAGACGTCTTGCGTGCAAACGTTGTTGTCGTCGGGCAGGTCGTCGTTGTCTTCGATGCTCTCTTCGTTGCCGTCGCCGTCGCACTGCAAGAGCTGACAGTCGCCGTCGTCTTGCTTCTGCAGGGGCGTGCCCGACGGCGTGTTGTCGATCGAGCAAGCGCCCGCGTCGCACGCGAAGGTCTGACACTCGGTGTCGTCGCCGCAGTCCGAGGCGTCCATGCAGCCGACGCAGGTGCCGTTGCCGTCGCACGTGAGCAGACCGCCGCGCCCGCACGGGGCGCCGCCCGGCAGGTTGGTGAAGGTCGGCTCGCCGGCGACGCAGGTGTCTTGCGTGCACTCGAGCCCGTCGTCGGGCAGGTCGGTGTCGTCGGCGACGAGCGTGACCTGGCCCGTGCCGTCGCATTGCTCGGCGCTGCAGTTGCGCGCGACGTTCGCGGCGGGCGTGCCGGCGGGCGCGGGCTCGAAGCCGCACGTGCCCTCGTTGCACGCCGCCACCAGGCACGCGTCGGTCGAAGCCGGACACGTGCTCGCGTCGGTGCAGCCTGTCGGCGCAGTGCCACCGGCGCCGCCGCCGCCGTCATCGGTGGGGATCTTGCTGCTGTCGACGCTCGCGATGAGCTCGCACCCTGCCGACAGAAGAACCAAGGAGAAGAGGCCGACCCTGCGCGCGAAGGACATGGTGATCCGCCAACGTACAGGAAGGGCCACGCCCCTTTCTAGTCACGGCTTCTTGAAGTGTGGCTTGGCGCGCGCCGTGTACGCGACCTGGCGCAGGATCGAGAGCGCGACCTTCTTGTCTTCTTCAGGGGCGTCCTTGGCGACGACGACGATCATGAGCTCGTGGGCAAAGTCCCCCGGCGAGTAGACGTCCCACCAATAAAAGTCAGCCTCTTCGCCCGTCTTGAGCTTGCACGTGCCCGCCCCTGTGTTGGCGAGCGCCTTCGTCGCGCCGACCTCGTTCACCTCGGGCCCGTTCGTGTGTTTCACGTCCGTCACCAGGGCCGACTTGATCCAGGTGTCGATGGCCTTCTGATCAGCGTCGCGCTTGATGTTGATGTTGTTGACGGCGACCGCCTTGCCGCTCGGTCCCCAGAACACGCCGCCGCCGCCCGCCGCGTTGAACTTCCAGAGATCGTCCGGGTGCGAGGTCTCGCGGGTGTGGTCGTCGGCCATGCCCGTCCCGGCCCCGCCCCCGAGCGACCCTTTCAGCTTGATGGGTGGCTCGCCCACGAACACGGCCTTGAAGTCTTTGCCGCCCAGCACCGATAGGTCAGCGCCCGGCGCGGGGGCCGCAGCCGACGGCGCGCCCGACGCCGAAGCAGCCGAGGCCGAGCCCGACCCCTTGGCCGCGGCCGGCGCGCTCGAGCTCTTCGGCGCTGCGCTCGCGGAGGCTGTGCCCCCCGCGCTCGGATTGTTGCAGGCGAGGCCTGCGAGAGGGAGGCAGAGCAGGACCGATAATGCGAGCAAATTTCTCATGTTGTGCGACGAGCTCCCCGGCTGATGGACGACCGTTTGATTGGGCCCCTGTGTACGAGGGCCGGGTGGCGGACCTTCCCCAGGCCCGAGGCCTACTTCGCCGGGTCGACCGCGAAATCGGCCGACCACTCCAGATCGCCGACGCGAACGACGAGCTTGGCGGTGCGCTTCTCGACGTCCCAATGGAACACGGGGTCGCCGCCGTGCTCGTCGTCGGCGAACGCGGTGGGCCTATCGCCGTCGATCGTGCAGCTGGAAAACCCGTTGGCCGCGTTGCCGTAGAGGGTCTTGCCATCGCAGGTCACGGTCGCGCGGCAGTTGTACGGCTGGCCCCACGCGGGCGCGAGGGTGAGGTCGCACACGGCGTCCTTGGCGATCGCCGCTCCGCCGACGGTCGCCGTCACCTTGGCCGTGGTCTGGATGCGCTCCTTGAACGGCAGCGTCGCCTCGGAGTGGGCGGCGTCGACCGTGCCGTTCGTGGGCTCGCTCATCCCGTCGACCTCGATCTCTACTCGAAATGACGGCTCTGTCTCTTTCCACGCGGCGGCCACGCCGCTGCCGGTGTTCACCGACGCTTGAGACCGGGCGCCGGTGCGCGCGCCGATGTCGTCCCACGTCAGCCACAGCCGCGCGGTGCCCGGCGCGAGCCCCGCCGTCTCGCCCGCGTTCATCCCGTGCTGCGACATCCCGTTGAGCGGATCGGTCGAGCGGTAGAGCGGCTTTCCTCCGCAGCTGATGGTGAGCTCGCTCCCGCTCGGGGTGCGTAGCACGGCGTCGAGCGTGCACGCCGTTCCGGGCGGGAGAGCCTCGCTCCCGGTCGCCGTCTTCACCCGGCCGTTCCATCGTACGGTCACCTCCCGCTTCGGGGCCGGTGCGGCGGCGGGTTGCGGCGCCTGCGCGGCGGGGCCCACGTTCGCGACGGGCGGCGGCGGCGGCGCGGGCGCGCGCCGCACGAGGACCATCGCCCCTACCGCGGCGCCGACGACCATCACCCCTGAGGCGGCGACGACTGCCACGCGGCTCTGACCTGGCGATTTCTTACCACCGGAACGCTGTCCGAGCTCGTGGAGGCGTTTGCGCGCCGCCACCAGCTGGGCCTCGAGCTCTTTCGAGCGGGCCGCGTTCGCGCGCTCCGCTTCGAGCTCTCGCTCGGTCGACTCGAGCTCGGCTTCGAGCTCGGCCGTCTTCTGCTTCAGGGCCTCGCGGTCGTCACGGAATGCCACCGCACCATGAGAACACGATTTCGTGCGGTGGGAGCCCAGCCCGCGTCTTTACCGGTCGTTCGCTCCGGCGTAACAATACGGCCTTGGCGCGAACGCCTGCGAAGCCCATCCTCCGCGTCCTTCCGCCGCCGGGCGAGATTGGGCTCGGCGACGTGCTCGCGGGCGATATCGACACCTCGACGGCGCTGTCGGTGTTTCCCCGCGAGCACACCCTCAAGGGGATGTTCTTCAGCCGCTTCGTGAAGGAGCTCGGCGCCGAGTGGCCTCGGATCGAGCGACGCCTGATCGCGCCGCCCCGTCTGGGCACGTACCTACCGTTCGCCGACTACCCGCTGGTCGATCACGCCGACATCGCGCTCGTCGTAGCGAGGAAACGCGCGCCGGGGCTCCCGCACCGCGAAGCGCTCCGTCGCTTGGCGCGGCAGGACATCGGCACGTTTCTCGACTCGACGATCGGTCGAGTCACCGCCGCCGTCGTCTCGTCACCGCGCGCCGCGCTCCTCGCGCTGCCGGACGCTTACAAACGCGTCGTCACCGGCCCGACGCTTCGGGCCTCGGCGCTGGCGGACGACCGGATCCGCCTCAGCTTCGTCTCGGCGTTCGGGCTCTGGGAGTACCAGATCGGGCAGATCGAGGGCATCGTTCGGCACTACGGGGGCCAGCCGCGAACGCGCTGCTCGCTCGAAGCGGACGGCGTGCGGGCCTACGACGTCTCCTGGTGAGCAGCCGTTCGGGGCGGCGCTCGCCTTCGCTCGTGCGCTGAACGCGCAAGCGAGCGCGGGCGCACACGTCTCTTGCGATCGCAGCCCAAAGTGAGGTCGGCATCGCCCGTGCATTACCCCCCAGCGAACTCAACCACGGAGAGTCATCATGCTCTATTGGACCGTTGTCTTTTTCGTCGTTGCACTCATCGCTGCGTTCCTCGGTTTCTCGGGCGTTGCCGGCGCTGCCGCGGGTATCGCGAAGATCCTCTTCTTCGTGTTCCTCGTCATCGCGCTCGTCAGCCTGGTGATGGGCCGCCGCGTTCCGACGTGATGACGGGTCGCGCGCTTCTGGCGCGCGGGGCGTGAACGTGGTGTGGCCGGATACGCCGGCTCCACGGACTCGCCGTGTCGCTCGGCGCCGATTCGTGCGGCACCTTCGGGTGCCGGGCGCATCGGCGCCGAGCTGCGCCCCTCTTTCAACCGGCTTCGCCAGCGCCGGGGGCCCGCGCAGGCGATGCGGACTCGCGCTTCAGCCCGCGGTCGACCACGAACGGACCGAACGGAACGAGCGCAGCCACGAACAGCCCCACGGTTCGCTTGGCGGGCCACTTTTTCACGCGGGCGGCGTCGGCCAACACGAGGCAGAAGCCCAGGAACAGCACGCCGTGGATCATCCCCACGATGCGCACGGCCATGGGCATGTCCAGGCCGTACTTGAGCGGCATCGCGATGAAGAGCAGGACCAGGAACGACGCGCCTTCGGTCATTCCCACGATGCGGAGCCTCGCGACCGGATCCTCGAGCATGGCCCGGCCAGCTTACAGCAGCTGGCCCGCCGAGGAGCGGCGTCAACCGGCGAGCGCGAACAGGGGGCCGAACGCGGGGTCCGCGGCTGCAAGCCGCTCGTAGTCGCGACCGCTGCCGCTGAGGACGATCGTCGTCCGTCCGAACGGGATCGGGTCGGGGCGCCCGCCGAGGTTCTTGGCGATGCCCATCGCGTGCGCGAGAGAATCAATCACGATTTCGCCTGATAGCACCGTGCGCCGGAGAGCCAGGCGCACGCTCGCGTGCTTCGCTACCTCGTCTGCGTCGAGCACCAGGTAGCCACCTGACGCGCGGTGGAGAGCCCCCGGCTGCACCCAGTGCGTCGCATCGGCGTCGGCGCCTGCCGTGCCCGATCGACCGACGAGGTTCGCGTATGTGGGCTGCGGCTCGTAGACGACGGGCGCGCCCTGCACGCCGGCATGGTCGACGACCACCCGCACGCGGTAGCGCAGCGGAGGCGGCGCATCGCTCTCCACGCCAGGCGCGTCTGCCTCGGCGAGCTGCTCCGCGTGCGCGACGACGTCGCGCTCGAGCTCGAGCAGGTACGCCGTCACGGCTGCGTGTCGGGTGTAGCTCGCGCGCAGCGGATCGAGGACGCGCCGGACCGCCTCGCGCGCGGCCCGCTCGGTAACCTCGTCGCCCGCTCGGTCGACATCGCGCGCCCACCCCCGAAAGTCCCGCAGTAGGGCTTCGAGCTCGTGTGCCACTTGAGCCATGTCTCGCATGCGCCGCCCTCGCTCCCGCTTCGGCAGCGCGCCGAGGCTCTCGGGCGTCAGCGCGACGCCGCGGCGTAGCGGCGCCACCACGATGCGGGCTGCTTCGCGCACCAGCCCCACATCGCGCTGCCGCGCGCGAGCCGAGAGCGACGCGAGGGCGCGCTCTTCTCGCGCGCGCAAGGCGGCGGCAAGGTCGCGCCGATGCCGCCTCAGGCGATCGCCGGAGAGCGCGCCGCGCATGACGGCCCGGATCGCTTCGACGGCCCGGTCCACCTCGAGCTGAAGCCGCCGCCCTCCGCCGGCGGGGAGCGCCACGGCCCGAGGTGTGTCGGGCTCGGCGAAGTGGTGCACATAGCACCAGTCTTCCGGGACGGCCTCGAGGGCGGCTCGGTCACGAACGCGCGCCAAGAGCGCGCTCGTTTGCCAGCCTTCGTGGGGGTCGACGGCCAGGAAGCGCGGCGCGGCTTCGTGGGTCGCCGGTGTTGGCGCGGACCACACGTGGTGCGACGTGCAGGCGACGTGCCACGCCACGCCTCACTCGAAGCGCAGGGCCTCGACGGGGTCGAGCTTGCTCGCCCGCCGCGCCGGCCCAACGCCGAACACGAGCCCGATCGCCACCGACACGCCGAGCGCGAGGACGACCGCGTACGTCGGAACGACCGTGGACCACTGACCGAGCTTCGCGAGCAGCGTCGCGGCGGCGTAGCCGAGCGCGACGCCCAGGGCGCCGCCCGCGACCGAGACGACGATCGCCTCGAAGAGAAACTGGCGCAGGATGTCCTTGCGACGCGCCCCCACCGCCATCCGAACCCCGATCTCGCGGGTGCGCTCGCGCACCGACACGAGCATGATGTTCATGATTCCAATCCCGCCCACGATGAGCGAGACGGCCGCGACGCTGCCGAGCAGGGCGGTGAAAGTGCCGGTGACCTGGTTCATGGTCTCGAGCATCTCCGACTGGCTGCGCACCTCGAAGTCGCTCGCCTGGTCGTCGCGGAGACGGTGCCGCAGGCGCAGCACCTGGTCGACCCGCGCCGTCACGTCGGCCGACGCGTTCTCGTCGGCGAGCTGCAGCGAGATGCTCGAGACGTGGTCTTGCCCGAACAGCACCGATTGGTGGGTCGTGAGGGGGACGAAGACACCGTCGTCGGGTGAGCCCATCCCCGACCCCTTCGCTTCGAGGACGCCGATCACGCGAAACGCCGTGCCGTTGATCTGGAGGCGCGTCCCGAGCGGCGACATCCCGCCGTAGAGGCTCTGCGCGACCGTCGAGCCGAGGACGACCACGCGGCTCGTCCCTTGCTCGTCGAGCTCGCTGATCGGAATGCCGCTGGCCAGGTTGAGCGACCGAACGTCGAACGACGCCGGCGTGACGCCCGTGACCGTCGCGTTGGCGTTCTTCTCCAGGAACTTGAGCTGCGCGCTGCCGGTGGCCTCGGGGGCCACCGCGGCGACGCCGTCGAGCTTCGTGAGCGCGTCACCGTCCTCACGCGTGAGCGTCTTGACTTGGCCTGACCGAACCCCGCCGCCCGCCGACGCGGTGCCGGGCCGAATCGTCAGCAGGTTCGACCCCATCGATCGAATTCGCCCCTCGACGCTGCTGCGCGCGCCCTCGCCGATGCCGAGGACGGCCACGACGGCCGCCGTCCCGATGATCATGCCGAGCATGGTGAGGAGCGTGCGCATCCTGTTGGAGGTCAGGGAGCGCCACGCGCTCTTGGCCGTTTCGCTGATCAGCATGCTGCTTGCTCCATTTCGGATTCGTGAAACGCCGCCACGACGACGCTCGCGCGGTCGTCGGCCACGATGTGGCCGTCTCGCATCTGAATCGCGCGCCCCATCGCGCGCGCGACGGCGAGATCGTGGGTGACCATCAAGAGGGTGGTGCCGTCGGAGTTGAGCGAGAGCAGAAGCTCGAGGACGTCTTTGCCGGTCTTGCTGTCGAGCGCGCCGGTCGGCTCGTCACAGAGCAAGATCGACGGGCGGGTGACGAGGGCGCGCGCGATCGCCACGCGCTGCTTCTGGCCGCCGGAGAGCTCGTTCGGCAGGTGCCTCTCTCTCGCCCCCAGACCGACGCGCGCCAGGGCCTCGCGCGCGAGCTCGCGGGTGTTCTTGCGCGACGCGTAGAGCAGCGGGAGCTCGACGTTCTCGACCGCCGTCATGCGGGGGAGCAGGTTGAAGCTCTGGAACACGAACCCGATGTGCTCGTTGCGCAGGCGAGCCGTCTCGTCGTCATCGAGCTCCTGGACGTCACGGCCCCCGAGCCGGTAGACGCCCTCGGTCGGGCGGTCGAGGCAGCCGAGGATGTTGAGCAGGCTCGACTTGCCGCACCCGGACGGGCCGATGATCGCGACCGACTCGCGCTCTTGCACCGCGAAGCTGATGCCGTCCACCGCGCGGACGGCGAGGTCCTCGTTGTCTGCGTGGTAGACCTTGGACAGGTTCTCGACGACGACTGGGGCTTGCATCTCACCGGCCTCCTGGCGGGCCGCCCATGCCCATGCCGCGCATGGGGTTCTGGCCGCCGCTCCTTTGACCCGCCGCTGCGTTCGCGGTGCCGGCCGCCTTGGCCGCGGCGGGCGCCGCCGCGAGGATGGTGTCGCCCTCGTCGATCCCCTTCATGATGATGATCTGCGTGCCGTCGGTGGACCCGGTCTCCACCGGTCGCTCCTCGCCGCTCGCGAGCTGCACGAACTTGCGCTTGTTCTTCGATTGCACGGCCGCCAGCGGGACCAAGAGCACGTCACTCTGCTCGATCGTCACGATCTCGACGTCGGCGCTCATCCCGGACCTGAGGAGCGACGCCTCCTTGTCGGTGACCTTGATCTCGACGTCGAACGTGACGACGCTCGAGGTCTCGACGCCGAGCGGGCTGACGCGGTCGACCTCACCGGTGAACACCCGGCTCGGGTAGGCGTCGACGCGGATGTCGACCTTCTGTCCCGGCGCGACCCTGCTGATCTGCGCCTCGTCGATCGAGCCGATGATCCGCAGGTCCGAGAGGTCGGCGATGGTGAGCACGGCGCTGCCGCCGCTCACGTTGGTGAGCGCCGACGAGACGATCGAGCCCTTCTCCACGCCGATGCTCAGCACCGTGCCGGCGATGGGCGCGACGATGTCGGTCTGCTTGAGCTGCGTCTCGGCGTCTTGCACGCCGAGCTCCGCGGTCTGCAGCGCGAGCTGAGACGAGTTGAGCTGCGCGCGCTTGAGCGTCAGGTTGGCGCCCGCGACGTTGGTCGCGTGCGCCGCGGTTCGCGCCGCGTCGCTCGAGCCGAGACCGAGCTCGGCGCTCTTCTCGGCGATCCCTTGGCTCGCCTTGTTGTTCTTTTGATCGAGCTCGGCCACCTTGACCGACGCCTGCGCCGAGACGAGATCGGCCTTGGCGCGGCTCAACGCGACCTTGGCCGTCTCGAGATCGCGGAGGGCATCGGTCTTGTCGAGTCGGACGAGGAGCTGGCCGGCTTCGACCTTGTCGCCCTCTTTCACGAGGACCTCGGCGACCTCACCGGACGCTCGCGACTTCACGTCGACCTGGACGGCGGGCTCGATCTTGCCGGACGCGGCGGCCGTCTCGGTGAGGCGGCCGCGCTGCACCGTCGTGGTCTGGCCCACGGGGCCGGCGGGGGCGCGGTTGTACCACGCGTACGCTCCGCCCCCGGCGCCGCCGAGGACGAGCACTGCGAGTGTGGCCGAGAGGATCCGTTTCTTGTTCTTGTTCACGACGCCCTCCTGCGCAGCACGTCGCCGAAGCGACTGATCAGATCCCCCGTCGCGTTCTCGAGCCGGTAGCGCGTCGTCACTGCGTTGACCTCGGCGCGGAGCCTCCGGAGCTCGGCCTCGCGCAGAGACTGCTCGGCCTTGACGACCTCGGACGAGGTCGTGGTCCCGAGGATCAGCCGCTGCCGCTCTGCCTCGGCCAGCTCGGCGGCGACGCGAGCGGTCTCTGCGGCGAGGTCCACCTGCGCCCGCGCAGCCGCGACGCTGCCGTGGAGCGTGCCCACCTCGGACGTGATCGCGAGCGCCCGCTCCTGGTAGCGCGTCTCGGCCGCTTCGAGCTGCGTGCGGGCGCGGGCCGCATCGGCCGACGCGCGCCCGCCTCCGACGGGGAGCTCGAGCTCGATCCCGCCCACCACGCTGAACGCGGGGCGTCCGCCGAGGAGGCCGACGCCGGTGGTGTCGCGATCGGCCCAGATCATGCCTGCCGAAACGGTGGTGAAGAGATCGAGGCGAACCTGGTCGGCGTCTTCCGCCGAGCTCACTCGCGATCGGCTGGCGTCGAGGTTGGCGCGGAGCGCCGCGAGCTCGTGCGAGCGCTCCTCGGCCCGGCGCACCAGGTCGTCGGCGCCGCGCAGCGCCCCGAACGCCGGCAGATCGCCGGATGCATCGAGCGATCGTGCGGCGCTCGGCTGCATCCCGAGCACGCGACCGAGCTCGATCGCCCGAGACGAGCGGTTGGTCTCGGCCTGCGAGAGCGCGTCTTTGATCGATGCGAGGTTCGACTGGAACTGCAGCACGTCGACCTTCGACGCCGTGCCGAGCTCTTCTTGCCGGGCGCGCGCATCGGCGAGCTGCTTGGTCGCCGTCTCGAGCGCCGCCTCTTGCACGCCCAGCGCTTCGTCCGCGTACCAGAGCTCCCAGTATGCGTTCAGCACCTCGAGCGCGGTCGCGCTGGCGGTCGCGCGCTCCTCGAGCTCGGCGGCCGTCGCCGCCGCTTCGGCCTGTACCTGAGGCGCGAGATTGGCGTCGGTGCCGGCGCCGCGGAGTAGCGGCTGGCGCGCGCTCAAGTACGCGAGGGCGGTGTAGGTGGGCTCGTTGGTGAGCGAGGGGCTCGCCCCGCTGCGCCACGACGCGTCGCCCGACGTCCCGACCTCGAGCTGGGTGCCGACGTCGGTCGTGTACCGAAGCGCGGCCTTGGCCGCGAGGCCCTTCTCGTTCGTCATCACCGAGTCGCCCGCGGCCGTGGTGCCCGCGCTCTCGGTGTAGTTGCCGGTGATCGAGGCCGAGAACACGGGGTCACGGGCCCCCTCCTCGGCCTCCACCGCCTGGCGGGCGGCTTGGGTGTCGAGGATCGCGCCCTTGAGCCCCGGGTTCTGGGCCGCCGCGCGGCGAACGGCTTCTTCCGCAGACAGCGTTTCGGCGGCGGCGATGCCTGGTGCCACCGTCACGGCCAAGCCGGCGATCGCCAGGGTCAACGAGGGGAGGATGCGGGAGAGCCTCATGCACCCCAAGATAGAGACCGTCGTCTTTTGAGCTGTCGTGGTCGTGTAAAGGTTCGTCAGGTCGCGCTGACACACCTCGATGGTTCGGTGCGCGCGGGGGGCTTAGAGTTGGGGCATGGCGGACTCGCCGCGCATCCTGGTCATCGACGACGACGTGGAGCTGGCCGAGCTCCTCGGCGACCTCCTGGGGCAAGAGGGGTTCTCGGTCGACGCGGCACACGACGGGCTCTCGGGGCTGGAGCGGGCGGCCGGTGGCGCCTACTCGCTCGTCGTCCTCGACGTCATGTTGCCCAGGCTCACCGGCTTCGAGGTGCTGACCCGCCTGCGGCAGTCGTCGAAGGTGCCCGTGCTCATGCTGACGGCCCGCGGCGAGGACGTGGATCGGATCGTCGGGCTCGAGATGGGCGCCGACGACTACCTGCCCAAGCCGTTCAACCCGCGCGAGCTCGTCGCTCGTGTTCGCGCGATTCACCGGCGCGCGACGGCGACCCCGACCGAGACCCCGGGCGGGGCTGCGCTCGTGGTCGACGATCTCACGCTCGCGCCGGCGGCGCGCCGGGTGCTGGTTCGGGGCGAAGAGGTGAAGCTCACCACCGCCGAGTACGACCTCTTGGAGGTGCTGGTGCGCAGCGCGGGGGCGGTGGTCTCGCGCGAAGATCTGACGCGGGTCGTTCTCGGGCGCCGACTCTCGGCCTTCGATCGCGCGATCGACATGCACGTCTCCAACCTGAGAAAGAAGCTGGGCCCGAGCCGCAGCGGCGGCGATCGCATCAAGACGGTGCGCAACGCGGGCTACATCCTGGCGCGAGAGGGTGAATGAAGAGCCTCTTTCTGCGCTTGCTCGTCTCGATGTGGCTGACGATGGCGGTCCTGGTCGGCGTGTTCGCGCTCATCCATGCCTGGGCCATGCCGCGTGAGCTCAGCGAGGGCCGGCGCCGGTTCGTCGGCCGCAGCGTCGAGCTGCGCGCGGAGCACGCCCTCGCGTGCGTTCGCGACGGTGGAGCCGACTGCGCTCGCACGCTCCGGCCGCTCGACGAGCGCGACGACCGCGTCGCCGTCTATCGCGGCGCCGATCTCGTCCTCGGCGACCCCGTGGAGGGCGCCGAGGCCCTGGTCGTCGACGCGCGCGGCGCTCCGGACGGGGCGGCGTTTCGAAGCGACGAGACCGACCGGAGCGCGGTGATCCTGAGGAACGATCCGACGCTCGCCGCGGTCGCGATCGGCCCTGCGCGCTCGCCGTGGGTCTTCTTCGTGGGGCCGGATACGCTGCCGTATCGACTCGGCGCGATCGTCGCCGTCACGGGGCTGGTCGCCTTCGCGCTCGCCCGGTGGCTGTCGCGCCCGCTGCGCACAATCCGCGGCGCCACGCAGCGGATGGCAGCGGGCGACCTCACCGTGCGCGTGTCACCCGAGCTCGCGGGTGCCGACGGCGAGACGCTCGCGCTCGGCCACGACATGGACGCGATGGCCGAGCGCATCCACGATCTGCTCGAGGCGCACCGGCGACTGCTCCGCGACGTCTCGCACGAGCTGCGGTCGCCTCTCGCTCGTCTCGCCATCTCGCTCGAGCTGGTTCGACGCAAGTCGTCCGACGAGGTCGCGCCCGCGCTGGACCGTATCGAGCGTGAGACGGAGCGTCTCAACACCATGATCGGTGAGCTCCTCACCCTGAGTCGCCTCGAGTCCGGGCAAGGGCTCGAGGCGACCGAGCCGCTCGCGCTCGGCGGCTTGGTCGAAGCCGTCGCCGAGGACGCGGCGGTCGAGGCCGAGAGCAGAGGCGTGAAGCTCGTCGTGCGCACGTCCCCATGCGAGGTCTCGGCCAACGCCGAGCTGCTCCGCCGCGCGATCGAGAACGTCGTCCGGAACGCGGTTCGCTACAGCGAAGCCGAGAGCGAGGTCGAGGTCGCGCTCACGTGTGCGGGCGACGCTGCCGAGCTACGCGTCCGCGATCACGGTCCAGGTGTCCCCGACGCGGCGCTCGCGCGCATCTTCGAGCCGTTCTACCGGGTCGAGACGGACCGCGCGCGGAGCCAGGGCGGCACCGGCATCGGCTTGGCGATCACCCAGCGCGCGCTCGCGTTGCACGGGGGCTCGGCCACTGCGAAGAACGCCGACGGCGGCGGTCTGCAGGTGACGCTCCGGTTGCCGCTGCGGGCGTAGCCGGTATCCGCCGGGCGATGCCCGGCGTTCAAACGGGGGAGACTCGGGCAGTCGCCGCGTATCATGCGCCGCCATGCGCCTCGGGACCAGCTCCGGCCTCGCCGGCGGCTTCGTGGCGGCGGCGCTCCTCGCCCTGCTCGGGTGCGGCGGCGGCGCGCCGCTTCACGGCCGCGGCGTAGACGATCGCAGTGTCGACCGCGCGAAGGCGGGCTCGAGCGTCGTGCTCGCGGCCGCGTCGATCGATGCCGTCTCGCCCGAGCTGGTCTTCGGGCGACCGCGGCTGCCGCTCGAGGTTCGCGAAGGGCAGGCGCTGTTCAGCGACGACGACCGCTTCTTGGCGGTCGGCGACGCCCAGGGTCTCGTCCGCATCTTCGACGCCGCGTCGGGCAAGCCGCTCGCCGCACACCGCGCACACGACGCCGAGGTGTTCCTCGTGGCGTGCGCGCCGGGCGGCGGCTTCGTGACGGGCGACGCCACCGGCGAGCTGGCGCTCTGGACGCCTGGCGCGAACGGCTTTCTGGACGCGACGCACCAGCTCTTGGCGTCTCGTCACAGCGCGGCTATCACCTCGGTCTCGTTTTCCGCTGACGGTTCTGTCATGGTGTCCGCCGATAGTAACGGTGACGCCCTGTCCTGGGACATGAAGGCGCACCGTGTGGTGA
>CALKVR010001328.1 GCA_938004815.1 uncultured Polyangiaceae bacterium
GGGCAGGCGCGGCCGGCTGCGCGGCCCCGACGCGCGCCAGCGTCAGGAGCAGCAGCACCAGCAGAGAGAAGGAGAGGCGGCGCATACGCAACGCGAGCACCCGCGAGGCGGGCGTCGCGCCACGATACCAGCGGTTCCGAAATCAGTTCGTCAAGAAGATCGCTTCGATCTCGTTCTTGACCTGATCCTCGGTCTGGTCGCGAGCGATCGCGATCTCTTTCACGATCAGTGAGCGCGCTTCATCCAGCATGCGGCGCTCGCCGAACGAGAGCTGCTTGTCCGTCTTGAGGCGATACAGGTCGCGCAGCACTTCGGCGACGTCGTAGATCGAGCCCGTCTTGATCTTCTCCATGAACCCGCGGTAGCGGCGGTTCCATGTCTGCTTGTCGAACGCGATGGTGCGCTCGCGCAGGATGTCGAAGACCTCGAGGATCTCTTGCTCGCTGATGAGCTGGCGCAGACCGACGGCGTTCGCGTTGCCGACCGGAACGCGGATCTTGCTGTTGTTCTGCAAGAGGCGCAGCACGTAGAACCGCTGGCGGTTGCCGGCGATGTCCAGCTCTTCGATGCCGATGACCTCGGCCACGCCGCCGCGCGGGTAGACGGCCTTGTCACCGACCTTGAACTCGCTGCCGGCGCTCGCGGCGCTGCGCTCGATGGGCACGGGGGGAGGCGCGCTCACGGGCGGAGGCTCGGGCGTGCGCGCGCTCCTGGGGGCGGCGCCACCGCCGAGCACGACCTGGTTGCTCGGGCCCGGCGGCATCGACTTGCCGGCCCTCTCCGGCGGCGGCCCGGACTTCTCGGGAGAAGAAGCGGGCGCGGGCGCCTTGGCCTTCGGCGAGGCGGCGGTAGCGGTGGGCTTGGAAGCAGCAGAGGCCTTCTTGGCGGCGGGCTTCTGCTTGGCTTTGGAAGCTACCTGTTTCGTGGCGGCTCGCGACACTTGGCGACTTTGGGTGGTTTGCACGTGGTACTCACAACAAGCGCCCGACCTGGTCCATTCCTTCGAGACGGAACGCTGTCTCGTCGAGAACGGCGAAGGCCCCCTCCGATTTGCGGTCCAGAAAGGACCCGAGGGGGGCCGCGGCGGCGAGGCCGACTCGTCCCCTGAGGGGGGACGTTGGACCTCATGGCTACCGGGCGCACTTTGCGCCAGGCGCGCGCACTCTAGTAAGGCCTGGCTGGTTTGTCAAACCGTTTCGGGAGCTCGGCCGGTTCCCAGCGCAGGGAGCATAGCGTGGAGCAGACCCCACCGCACGCCGCGGTCCGAGACGACGAGCTCGGTGGCACCGGCGCGCTCGAGGACGCGGGCGCAAATGTGGGCGCCGGCGGCGATCACGTCGGCGCGCTTCGGCGACAGGCCGGGTAGGCGCGTCCGTTCGGCGACGGAGAGCCGATCCAGGAGGCGCGCCGCCTCGCGCACCTCGTCGGCGCCCAGCCGCATCCCATGGATGACGGAGGCGTCATAGGGGTCGACACTGCGCGCGATGGCGGCGATGCTCGTCACGGTGCCCGCGACCCCGACCACCGCGTCGACGGGCGGCACTTCGAACGCAGCGAGGGCCGCGTCGAGATCGGCCTCGAGGGCCGCGATCTCCGTCGGGCTCGGGGGGTCGCTCGGCAAGTGGCGCTCGGTGAGGCGGACGCTCCCCACGTCGAGGCTGACGGCGCGGTCGACTCGCTCGGGCTCGCTCGAGCCCACGATGAGCTCGGTGCTGCCGCCGCCGATGTCGAACACGAGGACCGAGTCGGCCCGTAGCCCGAGCCCCGAGAGGCCCCCGACGAACGTGAGGCGCGCCTCTTCGTCGCCCGAGATGACCCGCGGGCGCACGCCCAGGATGGCCTCTGCGCGTTCGGCGAACGCTGCGCCGCCCGCCGCGTCACGCATCGCGCTCGTCCCCACCGCGTCGACCCGGGACACCCCCGCCTCCGCGATCGCGGCGGCGTACTCGGTGAGGCAGGCGAGGGTGCGCTCCACCGCGGCCGAACCCAGCGCGCGCGTCTTGTCGACGCCCTCGCCGAGGCGCGTGATGGTCGCGCGCTCGTCGACGGGCACGAGCGCGCGCCGCCCGGGCGCGGCGGCGGTCTCGCCGATCGCCGCGATGGTGAGGAGAACCGAGTTCGTGCCGATATCGATGGCCGCGACCCTCTCGCCCCGGTCGCGATGCGCGCGGGGGGGCGCGCTGGGAGCGTCGCGGCCCGACATCTCGGCTACTTCGTGATCGTCTTCAGATCGATCATCTCGTCGACGTTCGGCATGATCACCAGCTCGACGCGGCGGTTCTGCTGGCGGCCCTCGGGCGTCGTGTTGTCGGCGACCGGATCGGTGTCGCCGTAGCCGACGGCCGACCAGTTGTTGGCGTTGAGCCCGCCGCCGTCCTTGTTGTCTTTGCCCGGCGCGCCGACGAGGAACACGAGCACCTCGCGCGCGCGCATGGCGCTGAGGCCCCAGTTGTCTTTGAAGCCGCCCTTGAAGGGTTGGGTGTCGGTGTGGCCCGCGGCCTGGTAGGTGCGCGA
>CALKVR010001329.1 GCA_938004815.1 uncultured Polyangiaceae bacterium
CTGAACCGACGCATCCAGACGCGGCTGGTCGAAGAGCGCAGCCAGCTCGCTGCGATCCTGGGTAACGTCCTCGCCGCGTTGCCGATCGCGCTGCTGCTCGGGCTCCTCTTCACTCGCCTCACGGCGTCGCCGATCATCGCGCCGGAAAAAGCGGCCGCGCTGGCGGCCGGGCTGCACCCCGTCGAGAGCTTGGCGTGGCCGCACGCGGCGCTCACCGGCATCTGGCTCACCATCGGCGGCATCTGCGCAGGAGCCGTGGCCAACACGATCGTCGCGCGGCGGGTCGTCGAGCGCGTGAGGCGGAGCGAACCGCTTCGAAGGCGGCTCGGGGCGGGGCGGGTCGACTGGTTGGCGCGCCAGCTGGAGAACCGAGCCGGCCCCATCGCGGGCTGCCTGGTCCTCGGCTTCTTGCTCGGGACGACGGGGACGGTGGGGCGGGCCATCGGTCTGGACGTGGACATCCGTCACGTCAGCTTCGCGTCCGCGTCGTTCGGGCTGTCGGTCTCGACGCTCGGGTCGAGCGGCGTCGATTGGACGGCGTGCCTCATCGGTATCGCAGGGATCGGCGTCCTCAACCTGGCGGTGAGCTTCGGATGCTCGCTCGCGATCGCCTGGCACGCCCGCAGGCCACGCGTCCGCGACGCCCGCGATCTCGCGACCGCGGTGCTGCGCTCGTTTGCGAAGGACGGTATCGCGTGGCTTTTGCCGATTGGTCCGACCGCCCGACCGGGCGACGAGCAGCGCCCCTCGGCCTCCCCGACGTGGCCAACCGGGACGGGCAAAACCGCACAGTTGTAGCGAATGCGCACAGTCAAAGAGCGAAAACGCGCAGAACTGTGCTGGCGCGCCCCTTGCCATGCTCCCCCGCGCTGACGCGCCCACCTGGCCCGCTCACTTGGAAAACAACACTATGGAAACTACTCCTCCCCGCCCCAAGGCCGATAGCGAAACCCTCCGCGCGCTCGTCGTCGACGACCAGCCCGATGAAGCCGCCTTGGTCTGCGAGATGTTGCGCGGCGCAGGCTTTCAGGCGCGCGACGTGTACGACGGCCAGTCGGCGCTCGCCGCGGTCGGCACCGAGCCCGAGAGCGTCGACGTCATCTTCTGTGACGTCCACATGTCCGGCATCGGCGGCCTCGAGCTGTGCTCGAAGCTGCGCGCGAGCCACCCCGACATTCCGGTGGTCCTCGTCACCGGCGAGCACAGCATCTCCACCGCCGTCGCCGCCCTCCGGGCGGGTGCGTACGACTTCGTGAACAAGCCCCTCTCGTCGGAGACGATCGCGGCCGCGGCGACGCGCGCCGGCGAGTGGCGACACCTGAAGGGTGAGGTGCTGCGCTTGCGCCGCGCCGTCGACGCCTCGCGGCCGATCGACGGTCTGCTCGGCGAGAGCCCCGCCATCCGGCGCAGCATCGAGCTCATCCGCCGCGTCGCCCAGACCGACGCGACCGTCCTCATCACCGGCGAGAGCGGCACCGGCAAAGAGCTCGCGGCGCGCGCCCTCCACTCGGCGAGCACGCACGCGGCGCACCCGTTCGTCGCCATCAACTGCGGCGCGATCCCGGCCACGCTCCTCGAGAGCGAGCTGTTCGGTCACGTGCGCGGCGCCTTCACCGATGCGCGCCAGGACCGCGGCGGGCTCTTCGCCGAGGCCGGCCAGGGCACCGTGTTCCTGGACGAGATCGGCGAGATGCCGCTCGAGATGCAGGTCAAGCTGCTCCGCGTCCTCCAAGAGCGCACGGTTCGCCCCGTCGGTGGCAACACCGAGGTGCCGTTCCGGGCGCGCGTGGTCTGCGCGACCAACCGCGATCTCGAGGCCGAGGTGGCCGCGGGCCGCTTCCGCGAAGACCTCTACTACCGCGTGAACGTGGTGCAGGTGCCGCTCCCGCCGCTCCGCGAGCGCGCGGGCGACGTGCTGCTCCTCGCGCAGCACATCCTGCGCAAGATCGCCGGCCGCACCGGTCGCAACATCGTCGGCTTCTCGTCCGACGCCGCGCGCAAGCTCCTCGAGTACAGCTGGCCCGGCAACGTCCGCGAGCTCGAGAACTCGCTCGAGTGCGCCGTCGCCCTCACGCGGCTCTCCGAGATCACCGTCGACGATCTCCCCGAGAAGATCCGCGTGCACGAGCCGGAGTCGATCACGATCGAGGCCGACGACACCGCGGCGATGATCACGCTCACCGAGCTCGAGCAGCGCTACGTCAAGCGCGTGCTCTCCGCGGTGGGCGGCAACAAGTCGCGCGCCGCGCGCATCCTCGGGATCGATCGGCGCTCGCTCTACCGCAGGCTCACCGACCAGCAGGTGCGCCCGGCCGTCGCGACCGCCGCAGAGTGAGCACGGCCACGAGCGCCAGGGTGAGCGCCCAGCTCGCCCCGGCGTGGGGCCCCGCCCCGACTGCGCCGTTCGCGACGGTGCAGCCGGGGCTTTGCTCGTCGACCGACATCTTCACGACCACCTGGAGGGTCTCGAGGCCGAGGCTGCCGTCGAACGTGAACGTCGCCTCCTCCTTGTTCTCGATGTCGATCGGCGTGCGGCCTTGCTGCCCGGCGGGGATCGACGTGCACGACGCCTCGCCGCAGGTGAACGTCCACCCTGCGAACACCACCGGGTCGGTGCAGCCGTTGGTCATCACGACCTCGGCGCCGCCGCAGCCGTCCTTCGACTCGCCCTCGACCTTGACGACGAGGCAGTCGATAACGGGCGAGAACGTCACCTCGACGTCTTCCGGAACCCAAAGCGTTTCTCCGCACGCAGCCATGGATCTCGATCCCTAGCACGACACGGGGAACAAGCGTGAGGTGAGCAGGGTTTGTCGCTCGCGCTCATGATCCGGTTTGGGTATGGTCGCGCCCGATGAGCCGGGCGCTTTGGGCCGTTGCATTCGCCGCAAGCGCGCTCGCGTGCTCGTCGGACGCGCCGCCGGCCAAGGCGCCGGTCGGCCGGTCCGCTCCGGGC
>CALKVR010001330.1 GCA_938004815.1 uncultured Polyangiaceae bacterium
CAGCCGCATCGCGGCCAAGAACACGTCGGGCCGGGTCGTTCTCCTCGACGCGCGTGATGGCTCGGTGTTGCGCACCCTCGACAAGGGCCGGGGCGAGGGCGCGGCGCCCGTCTTCGACGACGCTCGCGACGCGCTCGTGCACGGGTCCTGGGACGGCGACCTCTTCGTCCACGATCTCGCGGGCGCCGACGAGCGCAAGCGCAGCTTCGAGGGCGAGATGATCCGGGCGATTCACCGGCACGAGCGACGCTGGCTCGTCGTGCGAACACCGACCACGGGCTCGCCTCGCGGCGGTGATCGCGTCGCGCTCTACGACGGCTCGATCACGGGCGAGCCGAGCGGCGGTTTCGAGCTCGCCGACCTCAGCCACACCGCCCTCTCACCCGACGGGCGCTTTCTCGCGGCGAGCCGGTCGCACCACGGCGAGATCGCGGTGGTGCGCATCGCCGACGGCACCGTGGTCGCGTCGGCCCCCGCGAAGTTCGGAGGCACGGGCGCTGCCATCCGCTGGAGCGGCGATCACATCGGCTCCGTGCAAGAGGGCCGCGTCGAGCTCTACCACTACCCGGCCTCGCCGGCGGCGACGGCCGGGTCGCTCGAGCGCATCGGCGGCGTCGATCTCGACTACCCCTCGGACGTCGCCTTTTCCCCGGACGGCTCGCTGGTCGCGTTCGGCTCGTGGAGCGACGGCGTCGTCAAGCCGCTCGTCTGAGCCGTCGATCACCCGGGCGGCTTCGAGATCGGGCTCGTCACGCCGACGAGCTCGCTGTCCTCGGCCTTCCACTCGTTGGCGATCTTGCTCGCCACGTAGAGGGCGGGGAACGACAAGAAGAGGCCCCAGAAGCCGAAGAGGATCTCGAACATCAAGAGGCTGATGACGAGCGCGAAGCCGGGGAGCTTCACGTGCTGGGCGGTGAGGCGCGGCGAGAGGTAGTAGCTCTCGACCTTGCCCAGGATGAAGGTCACGCCCAAGAACACGCCCACGCCTACGAAGCCCTTCGCGTCGTAGGCGACGAGGCAGAGCACGACCCCCGAGAGCACGCCGCCCACGACCGGGATCATCCCCGCGATGAGGACGAGCAGAAACAGGAGCGGCACGTTCGGCAAGCCCAGGAGCAGGAGCAGCGGCAACGTGAAGACGGCGTTGAAGATCGCGACCACGATCTGGAGACGCACCGTGATCGCGATGGCGTCGGCGACGTAGCTGAGCCAGCGGACCAGCGTGCCGATCACGCCCTTCGGGTTGATCCCGTCGACCCATTGGTCGATGTCGTCGCGCTCGAATAGGTACATCACGGCCAGGATGAACCCGACGAAGATGAACAGCGCGACGTACGCGGTCGCCGTCACGTACCCTACCGCGCGCAGGGCGTAGTCTTTTGCGGACTCGGTGATCTGGTGGGAGTCGATGCCGACGCGGTCCTGCATGCGCTGCAGGAGGCCGCTCTTGGCCACCGACTCGACCCACGCGCGGCCGTCGGTTCGGGCGAGATCGACGAGGGAGACGATGCGCTTGACCGAGGCGAACACACCGAGGGCGATCACGCCCGCGAACGCGGCGAGGATGCCCGCGATGGCGCCCTTCTTGTGGATCTTGGTGCGGGCCGCGAGCTGGTCGGCGCAAAAGCCGAACGCCCGCTCGAAGATCACGAAGCAGATGAGGACGGGCGCGAGGTTGCGGAAGACATAGATGAGCCCCAAGAAGAGCGCGACGCCGAGCGCGCGCTTCCACCGAACGTCTTTCGGGATGGGGAGGGAGCTCGACTCCACGAGGCGCTACTGAGAGGGCGGGAGCCAGCCCGAGGGCAGGGTCGTGGGCAGACCACTCGGCAACGTCGAGGGGAGCGTCGATGGAAAGCCCGAGGGCAAACCCCACGGGTTGGCCTGGCCCGTCGCCGTCGGCTGCTGCTGCATCGGGGGCTGCTGCATGGGGGGCTGCTGCTGGGGGTACTGCTGCTGGGGGTATTGCTGCTGCGGGTACTGCTGCTGCGGATACTGCTGCTGCGGATACTGCTGCTGGGGCTTGTCGGACGAGCAGGCGGCCATCATCGACGCGAGCCCGAGCGGCACGAGCAGGAGGAGAAAGGGGCGCATGGGCGGGCAGGGTACACCACCCGCGCGGGGG
>CALKVR010001331.1 GCA_938004815.1 uncultured Polyangiaceae bacterium
GTGAGGATGGTGAGGGCGATGGCCAGCGCGATCGCCCCGGCGCCGAGCAGGAGCGGCAGGGCGTTGCGGGCCGGGGCCCGGCGGGCGGACGTCGTCTCGGTGCTCACGACTGGACAGGGTAGTGCGGCGCCGTCCGCGGCGCGGCCGCGGCAGCCAAGGTCCTGTGGGATCCGGGCGGGCTCGATCTGAGCAAGTCCCAGATCAAGCCACAGACACGCGACTACCGCCTCCCGCCGGGCTCGGGGCAGCCCGACATGGCCATCGCGAAGAACGACACCGACCCGGCGCGCCTCACCCAAAAGGCGATCGACGCGCTAGGTGGGATGCGGCGCTTCGTCTCGCGCGGTGACGTCGTCGTGGTCAAGCCCAACATCGGGTGGGACCGCACCCCCGCCCACGCCGCCAACACGAACCCGATCGTCGTGGCCGAAGTCGTTCGCCAGGCCTACGACGCCGGCGCCAAACACGTCGTCGTGACGGATGCGTCATGCAACGAGCCGAACCGCTGCTTTCAGCGGTCGGGCATCTGGAAGGCCGCGTACGACGTCGGCGCCGAGATCATCATCCCCGGCGAGCACCGGTTCCGCAGCATGCGGCTGAAAGGCGAGGTGCTCGACGAGTGGCCCGTCTTTACCCCGCTCGTAAACGCCGACAAGGTCATCAACGTGCCGGTGGCCAAGCACCACAACCTCGCCGTGTTCACGGCCGCGATGAAGAACTGGTACGGCCTCCTCGGCGGGCGGCGCAACCGACTGCACCAGAAAATCGACGTCTCGATCGCCGACCTCGCCACGTTCCTGCAGCCGACGCTCACCGTCGTCGACGCCGTTCGTGTGCTCATGCGCAACGGGCCGCAGGGCGGCAACATCGCCGACGCCAAAGACCTCTTCACCGTCGTCGCTTCGACCGATCAGGTCGCGGCCGACGCCCTCACCTGCACGTTCATCGGCAAGACCGCAGACGAGATCCCCTACATCAAGATGGGGCACGAGCGCGGTCTGGGCACGATGCGCTGGCAGGACCTCTCGGTGGTCGAGGTCTGACGGTGGTGGCAGCCGTGCGCACCCGGCTCGCGAAGGTCTTCGCGGGCTCCAAGAGACCGGGCTCCGGCATTCCGGCACGCAACGTCATCCGCGTGCTGGTGTGGGCGCGGCGCTTCGCGCAGGTGGGGTTCCTCGCCATCTTCCTGTACTTCCTCTTCGAGACGGGCTTCCGCGGCTCGTTCGCGGCCGAGGGCGAGCGCATCCGCGTGAGCGGTCCCGTCGAGGCGTTCCTCCTCGCCGACCCGTTCGTGGGCGCGATGACGCTGCTCTCGACCCACACCGTCTACCGCGGCATCGCGTGGAGCGTCGCCGTCGTCGGCCTCACCCTGCTCTTCGGTCGCGTCTTCTGCGGGTGGATCTGCCCGTTCGGCACCCTGCACCACTTCTTCGGCTGGATCTTCCCCTCGCGATATTTGAAGGGCGGCCGCCGCGTCGAGCAGAACAAGACGCACCCGGTTCGCCAGCGCGTGAAGTACTACCTGATGATCGCGTTCCTGGGCGCGGCCGCGACCGGCAGCGCGATCGGCGGCCTCCTCGATCCGATCTGCGTCGCCATCCGCGCCATCGGGCTCGGCGTCATCCCCGCGACGCAGTACGTCGCCGGCCGCGCCAACGACGCCGCCGCCGCGACCGGCATCCAGGCCGTGCAGCAGACCGGCGACAAGGCGCAAGACTTCCTCGCGTCGACGGTGTGGCAGTCGAAGCAGTTCTATTTCCACCAGACGTGGTTCATCGTCACGCTGCTCGTCGCGATCCTGTTCTTGAACCGCTTCGTGCCGCGGTTCTGGTGCCGCGTGCTCTGCCCGCTCGGCGCGTTCCTCGGCGTGATCGCCAAGTACGCGCTCTTCGGGATGGAGAAAGACCACGCCAAGTGCACCGACTGCAACCTGTGCCTCGTGCATTGCCAGGGCGCCGACAGCCCGCAGGGCGGGGTGAAGTGGCGCCAAGACGAGTGCCACATGTGCATGAACTGCGAGAGCGCCTGCCCCGAGGACGTGATCAAGTTCCGGTTCCTACCGGGGCGCACGAGCACGATCGGCGTCCCCGATCTGGCGCGCCGCACCGTGGTCGCGAGCGCGGCCGCGGGCGCGGTCGCGATCCCGGCCACCCGCATCGCAGACGTCATCGACGCCAACTACGATCACCGCGTCATCCGCCCGCCGGGCTCGGTCGAGGAGCGCGAGTTCCTCGAGCGCTGCATCCGCTGCGCCGAGTGCATGAAGGTCTGCCCGAACAACGCCCTCCACCCCGCGTGGTTCGAGTCGGGCATCGAGGGGCTGTGGACGCCGATCTTGATCGCGCGCATCGGCTACTGCGAGCACTCGTGCGTGCTCTGCGGCGAGGTCTGCCCGACGGGCGCCATCCAGAAGATCACCGAAGAGCAAAAGCTCGGCATCAACCAGAAGCCGATCAGCATCGGGACCGCGTTCTTCGACCAGGGCCGCTGCCTGCCTTGGTCGATGGGCACGCCGTGCATCGTGTGCGAAGAGTTCTGTCCCACCTCGCCCAAGGCGATCTGGGCCGAAGAGCTCGAGGTCCCGAAGCGCTCCGCGACCCCCGGCGAGAACGGCGCCGAGCCTCCGATGGAGGCGGTGAAGGTCAAGCGCCCCCACGTCGACCCCGCGCTGTGCATCGGCTGCGGGGCCTGCGAGAAGGTCTGCCCCATCCAGGACAAACCCGCCGTCTACGTGACGAGCGTCGGCGAGACGCGGTCGAAGACGAACGTCATCCTGCTCGAGAACACGAGCTACACGCAGAGCTAGCCCGGCTGCCTGGCCGGCACCGCACCTGCGCTCGATGAAGCAGGTGCTGCTCTTTCACCCCCCCATCCCCCCTCACTGCGTGAGGGGGGAGCTGCCGACTTGGTCGTAGGCCCTGGAGTCGAACCAGGCCTCTACCACCACAACCCTGGAGGGCGCCGCGACCCGCGGCCTTTTCGTGGTGCCTACGATGCGGTGCACTAATGCACGCTGCGTGCCGAAGGGCCAAACTCCTGACAACACGCCTCACGCCTCGTATCCCCCTGATCCTGGAGTCGTAGCGGGCGCGCTCAGTTGTCGACGGCGCGCTCGTTCATCTCGAGTCGGGATCTCGTTCTGCGACCCCGAGCGCCGATCTCTATTTGAACCCCTTGCGGGCGAGCGTCTTCTTCACGAGGCTCTCGGCGAGGGGGTTCAGTGGCCCGTAGCGATCGTCCGGGGGGTTGCTGGGCCGGCCCATCTCGGCCTCGTCACCGCCCTCGCCACGCTCGAGCGCGCGGAGCGTGCTCGCAACCTCGCGGACGGTCGACGGACGATCCTCCGGCCGCTTGCGGAGCATCCGCAGGACGAGCGCCTCGAGGCCGGGCGAGATCTCGTCGCGTAGCCACGACGGGGGCGGCGGAGGCGAGAGCAGCTGATGCCCGAGCGTCGTGACTTGATCGTCGCTCGCGAAGGGGTGATGCCCCGTGAGAGCCCGGAACATCACGAGGCCGAACGAGTAGATGTCGGCGCGCGCGTCGACCCCGTCGCCCGTGATCTGCTCGGGAGCCACGAACGACGGCGTGCCGACGAGCAGGCCCGCGCCCGTGATCTGGCTCTTTTCTACGCGGGCGAGACCAAAGTCGAGGAGCTTGGCCAGAGTGCGATCACCTGCCACGAGGAACACGTTCTCGGGCTTGACGTCGCGGTGCACGATCCCCGCGGCGTGAACCGCCGCAAGCCCGTCGGCGAGCTGGATCATGGCTTCGAAGAACGTCGAGAGGTCGAGCGTCTTGCCGTCGGCGATGCGCTCGTCGAGGGTCGTGCCCTCGAGGAGCTCCATCACGAAGAAAGGCGGCTCGTGCCCCCCGTGCGGCCAATCGAGCAACGTCACGACGTGGGGGTGACACACGTCGCGGAGGACGCGCCACTCGCGCTCGAAGCGGGCGATGAGGGCGGGGTTCGTCACCCGCTCGGGGCTCAGGACCTTCAGCGCGACCCGCTGACCGGTTCGCGTGTCGACGGCGCGAAAGACCTCGCCCATCCCACCCTTGCCCAGCTTTCCTTCGACCACATAGGCGCCAAGCCGCCGGCCTGCGAGATCCTCGCCGGAGCTCACGCCCGGGCCCTCTTGCCGCGCTGGGGAGCACGGGCGTGGGGGCCGGCGCGATCGGCTCGATCGCGACCGAGCCCGTCGTCCCTATAGTAGAACCCGTACAAAGCCGTCCTATACTGAGCCTTTCCTGTGGCTGGGCTGGAAATCTACGCCACGATGTCTGCTCACGTAACGTGCGCTTGCAGAGCCGGGAGCCGAAAGTGAGACGAGCGTGTCTCTAGCCGACGCAAACGACGAGCCGATCGAGCCGGTCGAGCCGATCGGCACCTCGCCGTCGGACGCGCCGCCGAGCACGCTCCGGCTCGCGGCGGGTGTGCTCGTGAGCCGCCGGTACCGCTTGCACCGCGAGCTGGGTCGCGGCGCGAGCGGCACCGTCTGGGAGGCGGAGCACACGCTGCTCACGTCGCGCGTCGCGATCAAGTTCCTCGACGCGTCGCGCTCGCTCCAGGAGCACCAAGCCGAGGTGCTGCTCGAGCGGTTTCGCTTCGAGGCGCAGATCTCGGCGCGGCTCGCGTCGGTGACCGATCGCATCGTCGCCGTGCACGACGCGGGCCTTTTCCAGGGCGCGCCCTACATCGTGATGGAGCTCGCGCCCGGCGACACCCTGGCCGACTTGATCGATCGCGCTCCGGTCCTGCCCGAAGACGTCGCCAACGTGCTCGATCAGATCGGGCAAGCCGTCGACGCCGCCCACAAAGCGGGCTTCGCCCACCGCGACATCAAGCCCGCCAACGTGCTCTGCCAAACGGGCGAGCGACGCGGGTACAAGCTCGCCGACTTCGGCGTCGCCAAGCTCTTTCGCGACACCTCGATGGGGCTCACCTCTCCCAAGGAGACGACTGCGAACGTCCTCGTCGGCTCGCCCGCGTACATGTGCCCCGAGTACGTGTCCGGCTCGCCTACGACCAACGGGGCCGGCGACGTCTGGGCGCTCGCCGTCCTCGCGTACGAGGCTCTCACGCAGACAATCCCCTTCGACGGCGAGGCGTGGACGCAGGTCGCGGTCGCGATCGTACAGGGTCAGTTCGTCCCGCCGTCGAAGCGCATCCCCGGCCTCGGCCCCGCCGTCGACGCCTTCTTCGCCAAGGCGCTGTCCCTCGATCAGAGCGAGCGCTTCGCGACCGCGGGCGAGCTCGCGCGCGCGTTCCGCGTAGCCATCCAGTCCATCGAGGTTCCGGCGTGGAGCCGGCAGGCGACGCAGCCCGGTGCCCCCGCCGACGCCGCGCCGCGCGAGCCCATCTCCTCACCGCTCCCGGCCGCGTTCGACAGCTCGGGCGGGGCCGTCGTCCTGCCCAAGCGCCGCGGGTCGCGCGTCCTTTTGTGGGGAGCGATCGGGGCCGTGGGCATCCTCGCCGTCATCGGGGTCTCGCTGCTCGCCGGCCCCGACGCCGAGGGCGTGGCCGCGTCACCCACCGGGTCGCCCGAACAGAGCGGCGAGCGCAACGCGGCAACGCCACCGGCCACGCAGACGAGCCCCCCCACGCCGCCGCCCCCGCCCCCC
>CALKVR010001332.1 GCA_938004815.1 uncultured Polyangiaceae bacterium
GCGAGGTCCAGGGCACGGTCACCGTCCCCGCCAACGACATGCCCGAAGAGACGTTCAAAGACTTCGTGGTCGACCCCGCCGGTGGCGTCCTCTACACGCTGCGCACCGAAGAGGGCTCGACCTACAAGCGCGTGGATTGCTCGGAGTGATCGCTCTTGGGCCGGAGGTCGGCCAGGCCGGGCCCTGCTCTCGCAGATCGCACGTCAGCGCCGCCAATGACGACCTCGCCTCGTCGGAGCTGGAGCAGCCATCCAGAGGGCTGCGCGTTCGCACGGCGCCCGGTGCCCCGGGCGGTGGTCGGCGAACATCCCGCCTCGATGATGCGTTGGTGCGTACGTACGCACCTTCGAATCCCGCCCCAAAAACCACCGCCCCAAAAACCACCGCCCCAAAATGGTGAAGTCAATTCCTAGCAGCGGACGCGAATACAACCTGCGAAGGAGGGTACCCGGGCATCCGCTACCTCAGCCGCCCAAGAACTGCCGCGCTCTCTCGAGCTCGCCCGCGTCGAGCGACTTCGCCAGGTGCTCGAGCGCGCCGCCGGGCTCGAGAAAGACGCGCCGCCGGTCCGACCCGGCCTCGCGGGTGAGACGCTGCAGCTGCATGAGGAGGGTGGCGTTGTCCTTCGCGACCAGGATCGCGATGCGCTCGAACCGCGTGTTGTTGGGGCGAAAGGCGAGGAGCAGGCGGTCGGCGACCTCGGGCGGATAGATGTTCGCGCTGCGGTGATCGGCGCAGAGGACTGCGGTCTGGGGCGGGCCGCAGCGCTGCGCGGCGTCGGCGACGTCGGCGGCGTAAGCGTCGGCCTCGGCCGCGGTCGTGAGACGCTCGACGCGCGCTTCGACGAGGCACCCCTTCAGGTTCTCGACCGTGTACCGCGCGCCGCTCACTTCTCCCCCGTCGCCGACCCCAACGTCTCGTCGAGGAAACGATAGGTCTCCCGCCAGCACGCTCTCGCGGCCGGCCGCCAAACGAAGGCGTGAAAGGCGTGGACCTCGCCCGGATAGATGTGGACCTCGTTGCGGACGCCGAGGGCGTCGAGCGCCTTGCCGAGCCGGCGGGTGTCGTCGAGCAACGGGTCGCGCGTGCCGCACGGAAGAAAGAACGGCGGCAGGGGGCGGGCCGGCGCTTCACCCTTCTCCAGGACGCAGACCGGGTCGGCGAGATCGAGGCTCGTGCCCACGGCCCCGCCGCGGAGGTAGTTGTGCTCGACCTCTTGCAGCCGATCGAACACGTACGCCGGCATCGCTCGACGGCGCGCGAGGCGGTGGGTGTCGCTGACCTGAAAGATGCCGCACGCCGGGACGGTCGCGCGGGGGACGACGCCGGTCTCGAAGATTTTCTTCGCGAGCGGCTCGGGGCGCTCGTACGCCGCGGCGATCGTCATCGACGTAACGAGGTTCGCGCCCGCGCTCTCACCAGCGAGGATGAGGCGCGACGGGTCGGCCCCGAACCGCCCCGCGTTGGCGACGACCCACGCGTACGCGTCGGCGCAATCCTCGAGCGCGGCCGGGTACGGGTGCCGCGGGGCGAGGCGGTAGTTCACGTTGAAGACGACGTAGCCGCGCCGCGCGTAGGCGAGCCCCATCACCCAGTGCGAGTCTTTGGAGAGGATGCGAAACCCGCCGCCGTGCACGTAGAGGACGGCGGGCCGCGGCTCCTTGTGGGCGCGCGGCAGGTACACGTCGAGCAGGTGCTCGTTCTTGGTGCGCGCGCCGTACGTCACGTCGCGCACGACCTCGACGCCGTGGCGCTCGGGGCGCGAGTCGGGGTGCAGGCGCGCGAGCCGCGACGTGCCCTGAAAGAAATTGTCGACGACGAACGCGCCGACGGCTCGACGCAACTGCGCCGCTCGTGAGAGCTCGGCCCGCATCGGCTAGCCCGCCGAAAGGATGAGGCAGGCGTTGGTGCCGCCGAACCCGAACGAGTTCGACACCGCGTGGCGCAGCGTCTCGTCACGCGGCGCCATCACCGGCGGGTAGGGCTCGAGCTCGGGGTCGAGCGGCGAGGCGTTGACGCTCGGCGAGACCCACCCGCCCTCGAGCATGGCGAGGGTGAAGATCGCCTCGATCACGCCGGCGGCGCTGATGGTGTGGCCGGTGTAGCCCTTGGTCGACGAGTACGCGACGTGGCGCCCCCCGAAGCACTCGCGGATGGCCTTGACCTCGGACACGTCGCCGAGCGGCGTCGAGGTGCCGTGGGTGTTCACGTAGTCGATCTCGTCGGGGCCGATGCCGCTCGTCTCGACCGCTTGACGCATGGCCGAGAGCGCGCCGCTCGCGGCGGGCGCGACCATCTCACCCTGACCGTCGCTCGACATACCGAAGCCGCGGATGACGCCGAGGACGCGCGCGCCCCGGGCCTCGGCGTCGGCGCGCCGCTCGAGCACCACCGTGCCGGAGCCCTCGCTGAAGATGAACCCCGCGCGGTCGGCGGCGTATGGCCGCGAAGCGCGCTCGGGGTGATCGTTGTCGCGCCCGTTGTACGCGCCCATGGCGTCGAAGCCGGCGAAGAAGTGGGTGTCGCAGACCTCGACCCCGCCCGCGATCGCAGCGCGGGTGTGCCCGGCGCGGATCAGCATCGTCGCGAGGAGGATATTGTACGCGCCGCCGGCGCAGGCCGCCGTCGCCGTGAATGACGGCCCTGTCGTCTTGAGCACGTTGACGAGGTTCGCCGACACGGTCGACGCCATCAGCTTCGGGATGACGGTCGGCTGCACCCGCTTGACGTCGGTCGTCTCGTCGAGCTTGCGACGCACCTCGATGTGGGTCTCGACGTCGCCCGTGCCGGCCCCGAAAACGACCGCGACCTCGCGCCGCTCGAGGTGGGGGAGCGTGGCCTCGAAGAGCTTGCTCTGGCCGACCGCGGCCAGGGCGCTCTTCAACGCGACCCGCGACCCACGGCCCATGAACCGGGAGAGCTTCTTGTTCACCCCCAGCGCCGCGTCCGAGACGTCGCCGTGGTACCGCCCGATCACCTGGCAGCGCGCCTGGAGAGCCTGCGCGACGTCCCACCGCTCGAACGGGACGTTCTTTCCGGCCCGGAGGCGCTCCAAGATCGAGGCGAGGTCGTCCCCCATGTTGCAGCAGACACCGACGCCGGTGACCACGACGTCGTTGGCTGGGTCGTTCGCGCGCGGGCCCATGGTCCCGTGGTTAGCACGTCGGGCCGTTCGCGGAAAAAGCTGATAGCTTGGGCTCGAGTATGGCCGGCCGGATCGACAGCCACGGCGACATCGAGACGTTGTTCTACGGGGACAGCCTGGCGGGCGTGGGCGACCGCGTCTACCTCGTCTTCCGCGCCATCGACGACCCGGAGCCGCCAATCGGCGTGACCATCCAGTCGCCGAACGGCCAGAAGATCCTCGACCGGGTGCTACGCGAGCTGCCCACGGGCCTACCGCAGAGCGCCCCGCCCGTCGAGTTCGTGCCGCTCGCGAAGGGCCTCTACCAGATCGAGGTCAAAGAGCTAAAAGGTCCTCAGCGGGGCACCGCCGTGCTCCGCGTGGGCTGATCACCGCCCGCATGTTCCGCACCCTCGCCAGCCTCGTCGTCGACCGCAAGTTCGCCTGGGGCATCGTCTTCTTCGTCGTCTCGCTGACGGCCATCTGCGGGTACTACGCGGCGCGCGTCGTCCAGGACGACGACGTCCTCAAGTTCCTCCCCCGCGACAACCCCGAGGTCGCGACCTTCTACGAGGTCGCAGACCGCTACGGCAGCCTCGACATCGCCCTCGTCGGGATCGAGTCCGCCGACGTCTTCGAGCCCGGGTTCCTGGAGCGCTTGCAGCGGGCGACCAAGCGCCTCAACGAGACCGAGGGCATCCAGCACGCCCTCTCGATCACCAGCGTCGAAGACTTCACCGCCGACCCGGAGCGCGGCGGCATCGCCACCGACTACCTGGTGCGGCAGATCCCCCAGAACGCCGAGGAGCGCGAGAAGCTCAGAGAAAAGGTGCTCTCGCGCGACCAGATCGTGGGCAACCTCGTCAGTGAAGATGGCAAGGCTGTCATGCTTTACTGCTTCGCCGTGCCGGGCACCCCCCAGCGCGAGATGGCCGCCCGCGTGCGTGCCGTGATCGAAGAGGCGTTCCCCGCCGAGAAAAAATACTGGCACGGCGCGCCCTTCGTCTCGACGTACATCTACGACACCACCCAAAAGGACCTGCGTCGCCTCGCCCCGTGGGCCTGCGCTGCGATCGCCCTCCTCGTGCTCGTAGCGTTCCGCGATCTGGTGGGCACGGGGCTCTCGCTCCTCGCCACCACGATCGGCATCGTCATCCCGCTCGGCGTGATGGGCGCCTTCGAGGTGCACACCAACATCGTCCTCGGCTCGATGCCGGTCATCCTCTTCGCCCTCGGGAGCGCGTACGGCATCCACATCATGAGCCGCTTCTACGCGCACAGCGCCACGCTGCCGCGTGAGGCCGCGCTGAAGCGGGCGCTCGAAGAGGTCGGCCCCGCCGTCCTCGGGTCGGGTCTCACCACCGTCTTCGGCCTGCTCTCGTTCGTGATGATGGACATCGCGCCGCTCCGGACCTTCGGCTTCTTCACCGCGCTCGGCCTGACGGTCGCGCTCGCGGTGGCGCTCGTGTTCATCCCCGCCGTCAACACCATCTCGCCCATACGCGGCAAAGCGACGGCGCCCTTGCCCGCGGTGGCGCGGGCGACGGCCGCCCTCGCCGAGCTCACGATGAAGAAGCGCTGGGCTTTCGGGCTCGTCACGGGCGCGCTCGCGCTCGCGGCCGCCTTCTTCGTCAGCCGCGTCGACTCGCGCCTCGACACGACGGCCTTCTTCGACGCGGACAGCCCGCCGGCCGAGGCCGACGCGTTCATGCAGCGCAACTTCGGCGGCTCGACGTTCGTGCAGATCGAGGTCATGGCCGACATGACCAACCCGGTCGTCCTCCGCGAGCTCCAAGGCCTGGCCGATCGCGCGCGCCTCGTGCCGGGCGTCTCGAGCGTGACGCACCTCGGCGCGATCATCGCCCAGACCAACGAGGCGATGGAGGACGTGCGCCGCGTCCCCGACACCCCGGAGAAGGCCAAGCTCCTCCTCAGCTTCTTGACCGGCAAGCAAGCGGTCTCGATGACCGTCAGCGACGATCGACAAGCGGCGCTCATCACGGTCAAGGTGCGCCCCAGCCGCGCGGCCGAGGTCGAGAGCGTCGCCGCCGAGCTCGAGCGCCTCGCGGCCGCCCTGCCCAAGTCGTACACCGTCGTCGAGAACCCCAAGGGGCATCCCACCGATCACGTGGTCGCGCTCGTCGCCGACCGCATGCGCTCGCTCGCCGCGAGCTACGGCGCCACCATCACGGATGCGGCGGCGCTCGATGCCGCGCTCCGCGCGCCGCCCGGGCCTCCGCCAGCCTCGGTGGTCGAGCCCGCGATCGTGAAGTTCATCGGCTCCGAGGCGTTCGGGATGAAGCTGCCCGAGGAGTGTGGGCCCGACGCGCCGGCGCGCATCGCCAAGGCAGTGGCCGCGCTCGGCCCTCCGCCGGTGGAGGACGAGGCCCGGAAAGCCTGGCGCAGCGGCTTTCCGGCGGCGGTCGGAGGTGCCCTCGATCGCGCCACCGACGATCCCGTCGTCGACGACGCCGCCCTCACCCTCGAGCAGAGCGTCGGCGACTTTTGGACGCAGGCCGAGAGCGCGGGCCGCGCCGTCTCGATCACGCAAGCGGCCGGCGTCACGGTGCCCGAGGGCGCGCGCGGCGAACGGTTCCTGCGCGCGGTGGGCCACTCCCTGCTCGATCTCGACGCGCCGACCGCGCTGTCGCCTTCGGCAGGCGCGGCGCCCGGCCCCGCCGCCGAGAAGATCGACGTGCGGATGACGGGCCTGCCGATCCTCTACCGGGGCCTTTCCTCGAGCGTCTTCAACAACCAGTGGAACAGCCTGTGGTTCGCCCTGCTCCTCGTAGTCGGCTTCAAGATCGCGCTCTTCCGGTCGGTGGGCGCAGGCGTGCTCTCGTCGATCCCGACGCTCCTCACCCTCGTGCTCATCTACGGGGCGATGGGCGCCGTCGGCGTTCACCTGGACATCGGAACGTCGATGCTCGCCAGCCTGATCATCGGCGCCGGCGACGACTACGCGGTCGAGTACCTGTGGGCGTGGTCGGCCCCGCCCGGCGGCTCGCTGGTGGATGCGGCGCGCGGGGCTGCCGTCGATACGGCCGCGGGCATCTGGACGAACGCCCTGATGATGGCGGTCGGCTTTTTCGTGCTCACCCTCGGCGACGCCCGGCCCCTCAAGAACGTGGGCGGCCTCACCGCCCTCGCCATGGTCGCTGCCGGGGCCGCGACCTTCATCGTTTGCCCGCTTTTGGCCCGTAAAAACCGTTACGCACCAACGACTTCGGACGGGGCCCAGGCATCCGGGGTTGAAGACCCGACCGCGTCGCCCCGTCCAAGCCCAAGCACCCTCCCAAAACGGCCGAGAACTGGCTAGATCGGTAAACTATGAAGCGTCGCACGTTCACGGGGCTCTTGTCGGTCGGCACCGCGGTCACGGCTTCGGGGCTGTGGCTCCCTGACGAGGCGTGGGCCGACGAGAAGGGCGACAAGGCGCTCGCCACCATCGACGCGACCATCTTCAAGGCCAAGACGCAGTACTTCGAGTACGAGGGCACGATCCGGGTCCCCGAGAAGGCCGACCGCACCCTCAAGCTCGCGGTGTGGATGAAGAACGAGTGGCGCCTGTCCGAGTTCCTCGCCCCCGCCGACGTGAAGGGCACCAAGGTGCTCATCCTGTCGCCCACGCAGATGTACGTCTACTTGCCGGCCTACAAGAAGGTGCGCCGCATCGCGAGCCACGTGACCGACCAGGGCTTCATGGGGATGCACTTCACCCAGGACGACATGTCCATCACCAGCTACGCGAAGATGTACTCCGCGACCGTCGCCAAAGACGACGGCAAGCTCGTGACCTTGAGCTGCTCCGGGAAAAAGGACAAGCACGCCCCCTACCCCAAGCTCGAGATCGTCTACGACAAGGCCAAGAACATCCCGACCGAGATCCGCTACTTCAACGACGCGGGCACCAAGCTCAAGACCGAGACGCGCGGCGGGTACACCACCGAAAAGGAGTGCTTGAGCCCCTCCGAGCTCAAGATGGTCGACCACACGAAGGGCAACGCCTCGACGACGCTCGTGCGCAAGGCCTGGAAGGTGAACCCCGACATCCCCGACTCCAAGTTCTCGAAGCGCGCGCTCGAAGAGGGCTCTTGAGCCTCGCGTTTTGATCTACCCTGCGGGCGATGATCCGCCCGCTCCTCGCAGGGGCTTTCGCGACCACCATCCTCAGCGCCACGCTGCCCGCAGCTGCGGATGATCCCTCGTGGGACATGCAGCTGCGGATCGAGAGCGATCTTCGTTTTCGCCTCGAGACCAAGTCCGCCGGCGGCGTGATCGCGCAGACGACGCTGCCCCGAGGCGTCGAGCGAAACCAGAACATCCTCGGCGCGCGCTTCGCCGTCTCGTGGGAGAACGTACGCGCGGTCGCGCAGACCGACCTCGTGCTCTACGGCTACCAGGCCAAGCTCGAGGGGATCGGCGCCCTCAGCGAGGCCGAGGAGCTGCAGCCGTACCGCATCGACGTCAACGAGCTCTACGTCGAGGTGCAGAACCTGATCTTCGACGGCTTCAACGTCCGCGCAGGCCAGCAGGTCGTCGCGTGGGGCGTCGCCGATCAGTTCAACCCCACGAACCTCCTCAACGCCGACGACCTCATCGACCCGCTGCTCTTCGGCAAGCAGCAGGGCAATTTCATGGTCAAGGCCGACTACTGGGTCACCGACGACTTCAGCCTCTCGGCCGCGCTCGTTCCGCTGTTCAAGCCGGCGCGGCTGCCGGTCAGCGCGGCGCTCGGCCCCGCGCAGGTGGGCCGCACGCCCTTCGTGAACCGGAGGCTCCGCTGGCGGACCGAGACCGAGCGCGGCGCGGCGGCGCGGTTTCTCAACGTGCCCACCGTCGTCGACAACGTGACCATCATCACGCCGGAGCCCGAGTTCGAGAACATGCAGGCCGCGTTTCGGATGGCCGGCACCGTCTTCGAGCAGGACATCGCCCTCAGCTACTACACCGGCTTCCACGACTTCCCGATCCCGTTCGCGAACCACACGCGGCAAGACGCGAGTGATCGCTGCGGCGGCTCTCCCTTCGGGCAGTTCTGCTCGACGGCCGTGAACGGCGGGCGCCTGCTCACCGACACCACGCTCGGCTACCCCAAGATGCACGCCTACGGCCTGAACATCGCGGGCGAGTTCAACCCGTTCAAGCCCATCGACGAGAACATCGGCGGCATCGGCTACCGCTTCGAAGGCGCGCTCTACATCCCGCGCGAGACCAAGATGAAGGTCTCGCAAGAAGAGCTCGTGCTCGGTGGCGGCGCGTTCCGCCTGCCCCAAGGCGAGTACGACTACGATCAGGACGGCCGGCCCGGCGGGCCTCGCCCCGTCGTCGTCGAGGACAGGCCGTTCGCAAAGTGGACGCTCGGCCTCGACTACACGTTCCCCGGCAACGTGTACGCGAACCTCATGTGGGTGCACGGCCTCGCCGACGAGTACGGCGCTGGCGACTGGATGGGCGGCACGAAAGAAGTGCGCGACAGCAACATCGTCACCGCGTCGCTCGGCGATCTCATCGCCCCTGGCACCGGCTGCATCAGCCTCGGGGCCACCACCCGCATCGACGGCACCCGCTGCGCGCGCGAGACCTTGCGGCCGCGGCTCGGCGACTACCTCGTCGCGGGCGTCGACGTGAAGTGGCTCGACGACCAGCTCCTCACCCGCCTCTTCACCATCCTCGAGCTCTCCGGCTACGAGCTCACCCGCCCGACCCCGAGCGGCGACCGCCGCGTGCTCTCGTATCCCTTCTACACACCCGAGGGCTTCTCCGCCGTGATCTTCCCCGAGATTGGCTACAACTTCGGCAACGGGCTCGAGCTGGGCCTCGGCGCTCTGTTCAACCTCGGCAAGACGTACACCAAGTTCGGCGACCCCGCCTCGGGCGGCTCGCTCACCTTCATTCGCGCGCGCTACACGCTGTAAACCCCATGCGACGTACTCTTCGCGTCTCGGTCCTGTCGCTCCTCACCGTGTGCGTCGGTCACGTCGCCCACGCCGACGATCGCCCGAGCTTCGATCGCTCGTTCGAGCTGCCGCCCGCGCGCGCGGTCGCCGTCCGCCCGGAGCGTGCCGCCCAGATCGCCTCTCTCGACCAACGGACCGGTGCGCCGTCGTTCGTGTGGGGGCGCGGAGAGCCGGTGCCCACCTCCGCCGCGGGGTCCCCGGCCCAGGCGGCCCGGCACCACGCCCGCGCGTACCGCGATCTGTTCGGCCTGACGTCGCGCGCGCTCTCGACCGTCACCGTCTCCAGCGTCCATGACACGGGCCGGGGCGGCATCGTGGTCGAGCTCACGCAGGAGCTCGACGGCATCCCCGTGATCGCCAGCGGGGCCAAGGTCCTGATGCGCCGCGATCTCTCGCTCGTCGCCATCGGGGGCGGGCTTCGCGCCGACGCCACCTCCGAGACCGCGAAGCGCGCCCAATTCGCGCTTCCCCACGCGGGCGCGGTCGCGCGCGCCCTCTCCGACCTCTACGGCGCCAGCGTCCCGTCGTCGGTCCTCGTCACCGCGCAGGCCCAGGACGAGCACGGCTACGTTCGCTTCGGGGCCGCTCCCGGGCGGGGGTTTCGCTTTTCGGACCCCGCGCGGGCGCGTCGCGTCTTCTTCCCGCTCGGTCAGGCGCTCGTCGCCGCCTACTACGTCGAGGTCTTCGCCTCGACCGGCGCGCCGGGCTGGGACAGCTACGGTTACGTCATCGACGCCGCCACGGGCGACGTCCTCCAGCGGCGCAACCTCACCGCGCACGCCGATTTCTCTTACCGCGTGTTCGCCGACACGAGCGGCGATCTGCGCCCCCTCGACGGGCCGATCGCCGACTTCACCCCGCACCCGACGGGCACGCCCGATCAGTCGGCGCCCGGCTTCATCGCGCCGAGCCTCGTCACGATCGACGGGTTCAACGTGCACGGCGACCCGTGGCTGCCCGACAACGCGACCGAGGCCATCGGCAACAACGTCGATGCGTACACCGATCATGACAACTCCGACAACATCGCAGGCGGTGACGTCCGCGCCACGTTGACCCAGCCCGGCGTCTTCGATCACGTCTTCGATCCGTCGCAGTCACCCCTCGCGACGGTCGAGCAGCAAAAGGCCGCCGTCACCCAGCTCTTCTACACGACGAACTGGCTCCACGATTACTGGTACGACTCGGGGTTCGACGAGCAGGCGGGCAACGCCCAGCAAGACAACTATGGCCGGGGCGGCGACGCGGGCGACCGCCTCCACTGTCAGGCCCAGGACGCTGTCGACCAAGGCCAGTCGAACAATGCGAACATGGCGACGCCCGCCGACGGCGCGTCGCCACGCATGCAGCTCTATCTATGGAGCGGCACCGACGAGCGCTCGCTCCAGGTGAGCGGGTTCGCGCAAGACCCGCCCACGGGCGCGGCCGGCTTCGGGCCGGCGTCGTTCGACGTGACGTCGACCATCGTCCTCGCCGATGACGGCACCGGGACGGCGACCGACGCGTGCGAACCGATCACGAACGCCGTCGCGGGGCAGATCGTGCTCATCGACCGCGGAAACTGCACCTTCCAGTCCAAGGTCGTCACCGCCGAGGCCGCCGGCGCGCTCGGCGTGCTCATCGCCAACAACCAGGGCGGCGGTCCGCCGGCGATGCCGGGCGGCGGCGGCACCCAGCCGGCGATCGGCGCGCTGAGCATCAGCCAAAGCGACGGCAACACCATCAAGGCGGCGCTCACATCCGGCGCGGTGACGGCCACGCTCTACCGGTTGGCTGGCCCCCAGGCCGACTCCGCCGTCGACAACCTCGTCGTGGCGCACGAGTGGGGGCACTACCTGCACCACCGGCTCGTCGAC
>CALKVR010001333.1 GCA_938004815.1 uncultured Polyangiaceae bacterium
ACGTCGATGAGAGCGACCCCGACCCCGCTCATGCCGACGAGCATGAAGCACGCAGCCTTGAGGTACTTCACCTGGAACGTGAAGAGCTTGGACGCGTCCACCCAGCGGGCATTGTCGCTCACTTCTTGCCGGCGGAGCACTTCATGTTGCAGGCGAGATCGCTGGGGGCACAGCCGCAGCCGGGGCCCTTGGATGGCTGCGGCCCGAACGCAGGCGCGAGCGGGTCGCCCGGCGCGCCCGGCCTCGCCGGCGCGCCCTTCTGCGGCTTCGCCTTGTGTCTCTCTTTGAAGCCGGAGACCTTGGCGGCCGAGCGAACCTCGAGGCGCGCCTCGACAGGGGGGCCTTCGCGCCGAACCTCCGACGAGCCGTCGGCTTTGATGGTGAATTCACCCGCGTAGGTGCCGTCGACGAGCCGGACCCGACCGCGGCTGGTCGCGTCGACGAGGACGGCCTTCGACGGGTCGCGCGCCGCGACCGTGACCGAGGCACCGCTCACGGTGACGTCGACCGAGCTCGTCACTTCGATGCCCACCACCCCGTCGGCGTTCTTGGCCCCCAGCGTGATCTTCGCGCCGTCGACCTCGAGCTTCGATGACGAAGATGCCTTCGCGACCGTGCGGCCGGCGACGATCTCGCCGCGCCGGATCGTGACCCTGGCCGTGCCGCTCATGGTGATGATCACGTCGCCACGCAGCTCGCTGTCCGTTATCTCGAGGACGCAGTTCGACTCGGCGACGATCACCTCGGGCAGCGCGGCCTTCATGGTCACGCCGCTCACCTGCAGGCGATCGCCCGCGCTGCATCGGAGCGTGGACGTGCCATCCCACGCGGGCTCGGCTTCGGCCTCGTCGTCATCGCCCGCTGGCGCATCGGGAACGCTGGCGCGCGGCGCCGCCGCCCAGATCGCGAAACCCGCGGCGCCAGCGATGATCAGCGGGAGCATCACCGAAACGAAGATGATGCACCCGATCGCGCCGCTCGCCTTCTTGTAGGGCAGCGGCTGGATGACGTGGACGGTGAACTGCGGGGGCGGCAGCCACTGCTGGGGGGGCGCCCAACCCTGTGGCGTCACCCGGTGCTGGGTCTTGCACGCGCTCGTTCGGCTGGTTCGGCCGCAGTAATTGCAGCGCGTGAACGGCGAGCGGCCCCCCACGTCGAGAGGCGCGCCACAGTGGCTGCACTCGAGGATCATCCGACCTGAGCATAACCGCACGCCACGAATGTGTGGCGGCTCGATGCCCGCGAACGTCGGCCGAGAAATTGTCGCGCCTGAACCTCGTGCGGACGGGCGCGTGTCGAATCACCACGCTAGAGCCAAACCGTCGCACGCAGCGAGAGGTGACCATGCAGCGAGAGGCAAGGGTGTCGAACGGGACCAAGGGACGCAGAGGTCGCAAGTGGTGGGGGCTCGCCGCTCTCGGCACGGCGCTCCTGATCGGGCTCTTCGTCGTAGGCGTGACGAGCGCGGGCGAGTCGCCCGAGGCCCGCGAGGTCGGCTACACGGAGCTCGTCGGCTTGAGCACGACCGGCCAGGTGGCCACCGTCGACGTGGAGACCGAGAACGTTCGGGTCACGCTCCATGACGGAGCCGTTTTGACGGCGATCGTCTCCGACGAGGCGGCGCGCCACGACGTGGTGAAGGGCTTCGCCGGCGCGGGCGTACCGGTGACGTTCGCGTCCAGTGAGCCCAGCGGCGCGCGCTCGCTCCTGAGCGGCGCGTCGCCGGCGCTCATCCTGCTGGTCGCGGCGGGCGCGTTCATCTATTTTCAGCGCGGCCGGGGCAGGACGCACTTCGCCACCACCCGCGGGGCACCCGTCTCGACGACCCGCTTCGACGACGTCGCCGGGATGGAAGAGGTGAAAGAGTCGCTGCAGGAGACGGTCCAGTTTCTGCGCGACCCCGCGCAGTTCGGCCGGCTCGGCGCCCGCGCTCCGCGCGGCGTCCTGCTCACGGGAGAGCCGGGCACGGGCAAGACGCTGCTCGCGCGCGCCGTCGCCAACGAGGCCGGCGTTCCGTTCCTGAGCTGCTCGGGCTCGAGCTTCCAGGAGATGTACGTCGGCGTCGGCGCCTCGCGCGTGCGCTCGTTGTTCAAAGAGGCACGCGAGCTCGCGCCCTGCATCGTGTTCATCGACGAGATCGACGCCATCGCGCGCGCCCGCGGCAAGGGTGGCGACGGCGCGTCGACCGACCACGATCAGACCATCAACCAGCTCCTGGTCGAGATGGACGGCTTCGACCACACGAGCGGCGTGGTGGTGATCGCGTCGACCAACCGGCCCGACGTGCTCGATCCGGCGGTGGTTCGCCCCGGTCGCTTCGACCGACAGATCCTCGTACCGCTCCCCGACGCCCGCGGCCGGCGACAGATCCTCGACGTGCACGCGAAGCCGATCGATCTGCACGAAGAGGTCGACCTCGCCCACGTCGCGCGCACCACAGCGGGCTTCAGCGGCGCAGAGCTGGCGAACCTGCTGAACGAAGCCGCGATCTTGGCCGCGCGCGACCAGGCGCTGGCGGTCGGCACGCAGCACATCGAGCGCGCTCGTGACTTCTTGCTGATGGGCGCCGAGCGCAAGGGCATGCGCCTCGACGACGGCGAGCGGTTCGCCACCGCCGTCCACGAGGCGGGGCACGTCGCGGTCGGGATGACCGCGGCCAACACCGACCCCGTCCACAAGGTGTCGATCCTGCCGCGCGGGCGCGCGCTCGGCATCACCGCGTCGCTCCCGGAGAAGGAGCGGGTGATGTACACGAAGGAGTTCCTCGAGGATCAGATCTGCATGATGCTCGGCGGGCGCGCGGCCGAGATGGAGATCCTCGGTACCATGACGGCGGGCGCGAGCGACGACATCGAGCGCGCCACCAACATCGCCCACAAGATGGTTGCCGAGCTGGGCATGAGCCCGATCGGCCCCATCTGCATGAAGGGCAACGCGTCGCTGCCGCACAGCGAGAAGCTCCTCGACAGCGTCGAGGAGACGACGCGGATGATCCTCCAAGCGCAGCTCGACCGAGCCGTCGGCATCGTGCGGTCGCGGCGCAAGCAGATCGATCGGCTCGTCGCCGAGCTGCTCGAGAACGACAGCCTCGGCCGCGACGAGATCGAGGCCTGCTTCGCGGCCGCGCCGTCGATCACGCCGGAGGCGACGGCGGCGTAGCCTCGCGGCCCCTCGCCCCCCCCGCGATCACCACGAAGAAGAGCGGTACGAAGAGCACACCGAGCACGGTGGCGAAGAGGACGCCGCCGATGACGGCGAGCCCGATCGCGTTCTGGGCCCCCGCGCCCGCGCCGCCGGCCACCGCCAGCGGCAGGACGCCGAGGACGAACGCGAGCGACGTCATGATGATCGGCCGCAGCCGCATACGAGACGCTTCGAGCGCCGCTTCGACGGCCGGCTTGCCGGCCTCGCGGAGCTCTTTCGCGAACTCCACGATCAAGATCGCGTTCTTGGCCGCGAGGCCGATGGTCGTGAGGAGGCCGACCTGGAAGTAGACGTCGTTCGCCATCTTGCCGAGGAGGACGGCGACGACGGCGCCGATCACGCCGAGCGGGACGACGAGCATGACCGAGATGGGCACCAGCCAGCTCTCGTACAGAGCGGCCAAGCAGAGAAACACGAATAGCAGACTGAGCGCGTAGAGGAGCGGAGCGTTGGAGCCCGACGCGCGCTCCTCGTACGCGAGCCCCGTCCACTCGAAGCCGATCCCAGGGGGCATGTCGGCCGCGATCGCCTCCATGGCCGCCATCGCGTCGCCCGAGCTCGCCCCCGGCGCAGGCTCGCCCTGGATGGCGATCGTGGGAAAGCCGTTGAAGCGATCGAGCTTCGGTGAGCCGTATGTCCAGCGACCGCTCGAGAAGGCAGAGAAGGGCACCATCTCGCCTTGTTTGTTGCGGACGTACCACCGGTCGAGATCGCTGGGCGACATGCGAAACGGCGCGTCGGCTTGGACGAAGACGCGCTTGGTCCGACCCTCGTCGATGAAGTCGTTCACGTACGTGCCGCCCCAGGTCGCGCTCAGCGTCGCGTTCACTTCGCCCAGCGAGAGGCCGAGGGCGGCCGCCTTTTCTTGGTCGATGTCGATCTTGTACTCGGGCCGGTCCTCGAGGCCGCTCTGCCGGACCTTCGCCAAGAGGCCGTTCTTGGCCGCAGCCCCGAGCATCTCATCGCGCGCCGCGACCAGGGCTTCGTGGCCGAGGCCGGCGCGGTCCTGGAGCTGGAGCTGAAAGCCGGCAGCGTTGCCGAGCTCGCTGATGGGCGGCGGCGCGAAAGCGAAGGCCTGCGCCTCTTTGATCTTCGAGAGCACTGCCGACGCGCGACCCGCCACCGCCTTGGCCCGCAGCTGGTCGGACTTTCGCTCGTCCCAGTCCTTGAGCTTGATGAACGCCAGCCCCGAGTTCTGCCCGCGGCCGCCGAAGCTGAAACCGTTGATCGTCATGATCGACTCGACCGCATCGGGCTCGCTCTGGAGGAAGTGGTCGGCCACCTGCTCCATCACGGCGCGCGTCTGCTCGATCGTACTGCCAGGAGGCAGGAGCACCTGCACGTTGAGCTGCCCCTGGTCCTCGTCGGGCAAGAACCCCGTGGGCATGCGACCGAACAAGAGGGCGAGGCCGCCGACGATGGCGACGAACACGCCGAGCGCGGGCAGACGGTGGCGCAAGATCGCGCCGACCACGCGCTCGTACCCCCGGCTCGAGGCGGCGTAGCCGCGGTTGAAGAGGCCGAAGAAACCCGTCCTCTTCTCGCCGTGGCCGGGCTTGAGAATGGTCGCGCAAAGCGCGGGTGTGAGCGTGAGCGCGACGATGACCGAGAGCGCCATCGACGAGACGATCGTGATCGAGAACTGGCGGTAGATGACGCCGACCGACCCGGGAAAGAACGCCATGGGCACGAAGACGGCCGCGAGCACCATCGCGATCCCGACCAGCGCGCCCGTGATCTGCGACATCGATCGCTTGGTCGCCTCTTTGGGCGGCAGGCCCTCTTCGTGCATGACGCGCTCGACGTTCTCGACGACGACGATCGCGTCATCGACCAAGAGACCGATCGCGAGCACCATCCCGAACATGGTCAGGGTGTTGATGCTGTAGCCGAAGGCCGCCAGGACGCCGAAGGTGCCGAGCAGGACGACCGGCACGGCCAGGGTGGGGATGAGGGTCGCGCGGATGCTCTGGAGAAACAGCAGCATCACGAGGAACACGAGCCCGATCGCCTCGGCCAAGGTCTTGACGACCTCCTGGATCGAGATCCGCACGAACGGCGTCGAGTCGATGGGGTACGCGACGGACAGCCCCTCGGGGAACGCCGGAGAGAGCTCGTCGAGCCGCTTGCGAACGGCCTCGGCCGTGTCGAGAGCGTTGGCGCCGGCGGCGAGGCGGATGCCCATGCCCGCCGAGGGCTTGCCGTTGAGGAAGCTCTCGGTGTCGAAGCTCTCGCCCGTGAGCTCGACCCGCGCCACGTCGCGGAGGCGCACTTGCGAGCCGTCCTCGTTGACGCGAAGGAGGATGGCGCCGAACTGCTCCGGGTTCTGGAGCCGCGTCTGGGCGGTGATGGTGGCGTTGAGCCGCTGGCCATCGACCGACGGCGTGCCGCCGAACTGCCCCGCCGAGACCTGCGCGTTCTGAGCTTGGATGGCGGCCGTGACGTCGGCCGGCGTCATTTTGACGGCCGCGAGCTTGTCGGGGTGGAGCCAGATCCGCATCGCGTACTGCGTGCCGAACGCCTGCACCTCGCCCACGCCCGGGACGCGGCTGATGGGATCTTGGAGCGTCGAGAACACGTAGTCGGCGATATCGTTGCGCTGCATGCTGCCGTCCTCGGAGACGAAGGCAGCGATCATCAAGAAGTTGCGGTTCGACTTCGCCACCCGCACGCCCTGGCGCTGCACCTCTTGGGGGAGCTGCGGCATCGCCAGCTGCAGCTTGTTCTGCACCTGCACCTGCGCGATGTCCGGGTTGGTTCCGGGCTCGAAGGTGAGCTCGACGCTCGCGTTCCCGTTCGCGTCGCTGGACGACGAGATGTAGCGCAGGCCATCGAGGCCGCTCATCCGCTGCTCGATGACCTGGGTGACCGTCTCTTCCAACGTCTTTGCGCCAGCGCCGGGGTAGGTCGCGGAGACGTTGATGATGGGTGGCGCGACGGCGGGGTACTGCGCGACGGGCAGGCGCAGGATCGACAGGACGCCGGCGATCATGATCACGATCGCGATGACCCACGCGAAGATCGGCCGGTCGATGAAGAACCTGGCCACGGCTCAGCTCCCCTTGGCCTTCTCGGGCTCGTGGCTCTTGGCGGGGACGGGCACGACGACCGCCCCGGGACGCACCTTTTGTAGACCCTCGACGATCACCTGCTCGCCGGGCCGCAGGCCGTCGGTGACGACCCACGCGTCGCCGAGCTCACGCTCGGTCACGAGCGTGCGCCGCTCGACCTTGTTCTCGGCGCCCACGACCAGCGCGGTGGCTCGACCGCCCGGGTCGCGGGTCACGCCCCGCTGCGGGACGAGCATGGCGTTCGGCGCCGTGCCCTCTTCGATGCGCGCGCGCACGAACATCCCCGGCATGAGCGCGGCCTTGGGGTTGGGGACGAGCGCACGGAGCGCGATCGACCCCGTGCTCTGGTCGACGGTCACGTCAGCGAACTGAAGCTTGCCGGGCTCACCGTAGACGCTGCCGTCTTCGAGGACGATCCTCACCGCGGCCTGCCCGCCCGCGCTCTCGAGCTTGCCGCTGTCGATGTCGCGCCGCAGGCGCAAGACCTCCGAGCTCGACCAGGTGAGATCGACGTAGAGGGGGTCGAGCTGCTGCACGACCGCCATGAGCGTCGCGCTCGACTGCTGCACGTAGGCGCCCTCGGTCACCGCCGCGCGCCCGATGCGGCCGGCGACGGGCGCGTCGACGCGCGTGTAGTCGAGGTTGATCTTGGCGGCTTTCACGGCGGCGATCGCGGCCGACCGGTCGGCTTCGGCGACGCGCAGGTTGGCGACGGCGTCGTCGTTCTCCTGCTTGCTCGCGAGACCCTCTTTCAAGAGCTGCGCCGAGCGGTCGGCTTGAACCTTGGCCCGGTTCACGTTGGCCTCGGCTCGCGAGAGCGCCGCGAGCGCGCTGTCGTGCGCGGCCCTGTAGGCCCCCGGGTCGATGAAGAAGAGGTCGTCGCCGGCCTTCACGTCGGCGCCCTCCTCGAAGAGTCGCTTCTGGACGATGCCGTTGACTCGCGCGCGCACCTCCGCGACGCGGTAGGGCGAGAGGCGCCCAGGCAGCTCGGTGGTGAGCATGACCGGCTTCTGCTGCTTGCCCACCGCCTGGAGCAGCCCGTAGTTCTGCATGTTGCGTGCGCCGATCTGGAGGATGTCGGCGTATTCGGCCACCATCTGCACCTGCTCCTCGCGCATCACTTCGGTGATGACGGGCAGGCCGGTGGCGG
>CALKVR010001334.1 GCA_938004815.1 uncultured Polyangiaceae bacterium
AGAAGCCGCGCCAGACGATCTCGTTGAGGATCGCCAGCGCGAAGAAGAAGCCGGCCCAGCGCAGGGTCAGGAGGCGCCAGCCGTCCGGCGTGAGGCGGAAGACGCCGTCGAACACGATGTCGAGCAGGTTCCGGCGCAGCGCGAGCCCGATGAGGAGCGCGATGAAGATCGCGACGTACGCGACGAGGACGATGGCGACCCAGGCGCGAACGATGAAGCGCCCCGCGCCCGCGATCGCGCCCCAGACGCGGCGGGCTGCGGCGGCGAGCGCATCGGGCGTCTCCCACGGCTTGGAGAACCCGGTCGGGAACACGAAGACGAGCTGCCCCTCTTCGGTCACGCGGAGGTGGCCGCGGTACTCGCTCGTCAGCGCGTGCAGGCCGCGCTCGGCGTCGGCCAGCGAGAGACCAGAGGCCGCCGCCGCGTCGGCGACCGTGTACGGCCGCTTCGGGTCGATCGACTTTTCTAGCTTCTCTTTGGCTTCGCTCGCTTCCACGTTCTCTCAACGTGGTTTAGCACGCTGAGCCCGCGCCAGCCTCAGGGCCCCACGACGCGGTTTCGGCCGCCGGCCTTGGCCTGGTAGAGCCGCTGATCGGCGGCCCCCAAGAGAGAGGCACGGTCGAGGGCCAAGCCTGGCTCGCCCAGGGTCGCGACGCCGGCGCTCGAGGTGACCTGAATCGCGTGGTTCTCGAACGGAATCGGGGTGGCCGCCACCGTTTGACGAAGCCGCTCCGCGAGCTCCATCGCCTGTGGGGTGTGCGTGGCGCGCATGACGATGACGAACTCTTCGCCGCCGTAGCGCGCGAGCAGATCTTCTTGGCGGCAGCCGCGAGCGAAGAGCGCCGCCACCGCCCGCAGCACCGTGTCGCCCCCGAGGTGGCCGTAGGTGTCGTTCACCTTCTTGAAGTGATCGACGTCGATCATCACCACCGAGAGCGGGCTCTGGTGGCGAATGGCATGGGCGATCTCGGTCGCGATGCGCTCCTCGAAGTGCTTGCGGTTGCAGACGCCCGTGAGCCCGTCGAGGATGGCCGCGTCGTAGACGCGCCGGAGCGATCGCTCCTCTTCTTCGTCGACGAGCGCGAAGCGGAGGAGGGTGCTCGAGCCGAGCTGCACGCGGTCGCCGTTGCGGAGGGTCTCGGCCTTGGCCAGCCGCACGTTGTTGACGAACGTTCCGTTGCGCGAGCCCTCGTCGCGGATGATGTACTCGGCGCCGACCCGCATCACGCGGGCGTGCTGGCGCGACAGGCTGGCGTCGTCGAAGACGAAGGTGCACTCGGGCGCGCGACCGAGCAGCACCACGTCGCCGGTCGGGATCGTGAGGACCTTGCCGGTCTCGAGACCGCTGGTGACGGTGAAGACGCCGTGCCGCCGGACGGCGGTCGGATCGACGTCTACGACGTGGGTTTCAGCGGCGCTGGGAGGCTTCGGCTCGTCGGGCAACGTACGCGAGGATACCGCTTCTGGCTCAGCCGAAGTAGGCCTTCACGTTTCGGTCGAGCAGCGTGCGAATCGAGCGAAGCTGCATCCACACGCCGCAGCCGGTCATGAGCGCGGCGACGATCGCCGAGAACGACCAGGGGGCGCTGATGAACCGCCAGAGCGAGAGCGCGCCGGCGAGGACGAAGAGCGGCGACAGGACGAGCAGAACGAACCGCATGATCCCGGACTTGGCGAGCAACAGCTTGCCGATGACCCAGGTCACGAAAAAGCTGAAGAGCGAAATCCCGATCACGAACGGGACGGTCAAGAACGCGAAGAAGCCCGAGCCGAGCACGGCTGTCACCACGTTCACGATCGCCGCGAACAGGGTGAACCCGTACCACGCGTTGACCAGCCCCTCGAGCTTCGCCTTGCCGTTCATCTTCCGCCTCCGAGTCGCGGAGCATACTACGCGACCCAGGGCTCCGCACTTCCCGGCCCGACGATTCCCCGTGGCACGCGTCTTGCGGCGCTCGAAACCAGACCACTTCCGAGCTCTTGCGCGCCCGGCGCTCGCCAAAACGGCGGCGTGCTATGACGCGCCCCGCATGTCCGAGAGCGTGGTCGTCACCGGAGCGTCGGGTCACGTCGGGGCGTCGCTCGTGCGTGCGCTGATAGCCGACGGGGCCAAGGTGCGGGTGCTCGTCCGGAGCGACGTCCGCAGCCTCGAGGGCCTCGACGTCGAGCGCGTGAAGGTCGACATCACCGATCGGGCGGGCGTCGTCGACGCGATGCGCGGCGCCGAGGTCGTCTACCACGCGGCGGCGCGCGTCACCCTCGAGAGCGCGCACGACGCCGACGCCGAGCGCGTCAACGTGAGCGGTACGCGCAACGTGATCGACGGCTGCCGAGAGCACGGCGTGCGGCGTCTCGTCCACTTCAGCACCGTGCACGTCCTCGAGGGCACGGGCGGCCTCATCGCCGAGGGCTCGGGCATGCCCTACGAGCGGACGAAGGCGGGCGCCGAGCGCGAGGTGCAAGCCGCGGTCGCGGCCGGCCTCGACGCGGTGATCGTCAGCCCCTGCGCGGTCATCGGCCCGCACGACCACAAGCCATCGCACATGGGCCGCGTGCTCTTGATGCTCGCGCGCGGGTTCCTGCCGGCCACCGTGGTGGGCGGCCAATCGTGGGTCGACGTGCGTGACGTCGCGCGGTCGGCGATCACCGCCTCGCAAAAGGGCGAGCGCGGCGCGCGCTACCTGCTCGCGGGGCACTGGCTGCCGATGCGCGAGTTCGCGACCCTCGCGAGCCGCGCCGCGCGGGTGTCGCCGCCGCGCTTCGATATCCCCGTCGGGCTCGCGCGCCGGTTCGCTCCGGTCGCCGAGCGCGCCTCGCGGTGGCTCGGGCAAGAGCCGCTCTTCACCGTGGCGTCGATGGACGCGCTCGAGCAGCGCCCCCGCGCGCGGTGCGAGATCACGGCCGGCGTGCTCGGCCACGCGCCGCGGCCGACCGAAGAGACGCTGCGCGACACGTTTCGCTGGTACGAAGACGCGGGCCTCATGCGCGCGCGGAGGGCATCCTGATGCGGGTCGTGGTCACCGGTTCGAGCGGGTTCGTCGGGAAACACCTCACCGCTCGCCTCGCGAAGGACGGCGCCACCGTCGTCGCGCTCGACGTGGTGCCGGGGGCGCCGGCCGACAACGTCGTCCCGACCAAGGCCGATCTGCGCGACAAGTCCGCGCTCCTCGACGCCGTCGCGGGCGCCGAGGTCGTCTACCACGTGGCCTCGCGCGTGCAGACACGGCACACCGGCGCCGACGAGGTGCACGCGATCAACGTCGGCGGCACGCAGAACCTCCTCGCCGCCTGCCGCGACAAGGGCGTCGGCCGCTTCGTCTACGTCTCGAGCGCGAGCGTCGTCTACGACGGCACCGACGTGGAAAAGGGCGATGAGAAGCTCCCCTACCCCAGCTCGTTCCACGCCCCCTACGCCGAGACCAAGGCGGTCGCCGAGAAAGAGGTGCTCGACGCCAACGGCAAGGGCGGCGTCGCCACGTGCTCGATCCGGCCCCACGTCGTCTTCGGCCCCGGCGACACGCGGTTCATCCCCGCCATCCTCGGGCGGGCGAAGACGGGGCGGCTCAAGGCGTACGTCGGCAGCCCCGAGAAGCTCAGCGACTTCACCTACGTCGACAACCTCGTCGACGGCCTCCTTCTCGCCGCCGACAAGCTCGACGGCGAGCGGACCGCGGGCGGCCAGGCGTACTTCGTCACCAACGGCGAGCCGATGGCGTTCTGGGAGTTCGTGGGGCGCGTGCTCGACGGGCTCGGCTACGCGCGGCCCAAGTACCGCGTGCCGTTCCCGATCGCCTACAGCGCAGCGGCGGTGCGCGAGTGGGTCGACGCCATGCGCGGCATCCCCACGAGCGAAGAGAGCCTGACCCGCTTCGCGATCCGCTACCTCACGACGCACCACTACTTCTCCCACGACAAGGCCACCAAAGACCTCGGCTACAAGCCCAAGGTCGACATCTCCGAGGGCATCGCGCGCACGATCGCCTCGCTGAAGAACTAGGGCCCGGGGGAGCGATGTCCGCGTTCGAGATTCGCATCGCCGAGCGACTGTGGGACGCGGCGACCAAGCTGCGCCAGCGCGAGTGGAGCGCCCTCATCGGCGATCTCGCCGCCGGCGGTGCCATCTTCGCGGGCCGCAGCCTCACCGGCCTCGTCATCGACCTCGACGATCATCACCTCACCCTCGTCTTCGAGACGGACGCCGGCAACGATCGTCACGCGGTGCCCCGCGCCGAGCTCGCGCACGTGATCGACGAGTACCGTGGCGTCATCGACCGCCTCGGCGACGACGGCAACACGGTGATGCGGATGGAGGCGCTCGACATGGCCAAGAAGGTCGTGCACGACGACGGCGGCCGCCGCATCGCGGCCCTGCTCCCCGATCTGTCCGACGAGCACGAGACTCGCCGGCGCTTCTTCTCGCTCGTCGTCGCCCTCGCCGTCGACACCACCAAGCGGGCCTGGGCGCATCGCCATCTCTGATAGCCTCGGCCCATGGTTTACGACGGGCTTCGCGGGGCGGCGGCGACCAAAGGGTGGCAGATCGAAGGTGATTCGGTGCTCAGCGAAGCGCTGATCCATCGGCCGGTCACGATCAAAGGGCGCGAGCATGACGTTCCGGTGGAGATCGTCCGGGCGAGCGCGCTCCACACGCTCGCGACGAGCGCGTTCATCGCCCCTCCCATCGGCTTCCCCTTCGAGGTCTCGACCGAGGGCGTGAAAGGCGCCATCGCGAGCGCGCTCGGCATCGAAGACCTGCAGATCGGTGACGAAGCGTTCGACCGTGAGTTCCGCCTCTTGTCCAAGGAGCCCGACAAACTGAAGCAGCTCCTGACGCGCGAGGTGCAAGCCGTCATCAAAGAGCTTGGAGAAGAGGCGAAGCCGCTGACCACCCACTTCCGCATCACCGAGTCGGTGGTCTGGATTCAGCGCCCGAGCTGGGGAACGCTGACCGAAGAAGAGGTGCTCCGCGACGTACCCCTCTGCGTTCGCGCGGCGAAGACCATCCAGGCCGCCGCGACAGCCGCGCACCTGACCTGACCCGCGGCCCGCCGCGCGGGCCTGGGCGCACCGCCACTTTTGATCTAGGTCTCGGCCATGCCGAGCGCGAATTTCGATGCCAGCCGATGGGACGCCGTCCCGGGCTTCGCCTTTACCGACATCACGTACCACCGGGCGAAGGGCCAGGGCACCGTGCGCATCGCGTTCGACCGACCCGAGGTACGCAACGCGTTCCGGCCGCACACGGTCGATGAGCTCTACGCCGCGCTCGAGCACGCCCGGCAGACGAGCGACGTGGGCACGGTGCTCCTCACCGGAAACGGCCCCTCGCCCAAAGATGGCGGTTGGGCGTTCTGCTCGGGCGGCGATCAGCGCATCCGCGGCAAGGCCGGCTACCAGTACCAGGGCGGCACGGGCACCATCGATCCGGCCAAGCTGGGTCGCCTCCACATCCTCGAGGTGCAGCGCCTCATCCGGTTCATGCCCAAGGTCGTGATCGCGGTCGTGGGCGGCTGGGCCGTCGGCGGCGGACACAGCCTGCACGTGGTGTGTGATCTCACCCTCGCGAGCGAGGAGCACGCCCAGTTCAAGCAGACCGACACCGACGTCGCGAGCTTCGACGGCGGCTACGGCTCGGCGTACCTCGCCAAGATGGTGGGGCAGAAGCGAGCGCGCGAGATCTTCTTCCTCGGCCGCACCTACTCGGCGCGCGAGGCGTTCGACATGGGGATGGTCAACGCGGTCGTGCCCCACGCCGATCTCGAGCGCGTGGCCCTCGAGTGGGCAGCCGAGATCAACAGCAAGAGCCCGACTGCCCAGCGCATGAGCAAGTTCGCCCTCAACCTCACCGACGACGGCATGGTCGGTCAGCAGGTGTTCGCGGGCGAAGCGACGCGGCTCGCCTACATGACCGACGAAGCCGAAGAGGGCCGAGACGCGTTCCTCGAGAAGCGCAAACAGAATTACTCGAAGTTCCCCTGGTACTACTGATCGCCAGGGTTTAGCGCGGGTAGCTGAGCGTCGCGCCGAGCACCGTGACGAGGACGAGCACGACCGGCGTGAGCACGAGGAACACGAGGAACGTGAAGCCCATCACGTCGCGCGCCCGGAGCTTGAAGAGCCCGAGCACCGGGAGCATCCAGAACGGCTGCACCAGGTTAGCGACCGCTTCGCCGAGGTCGTAGCAGGCGACCATCCAGCCGAGGTGGACTTTGTGATCGTGGGCCGCCTGCATCACGTAGGGCGCCTCGATCACCCACTTGGATCCTCCGCTCGGGACGAACACACCGAGCACGGCGGAGTACGCCGCGATGAGCGCCGGGTACGTGAACGGCGTCGAGATGCTGGTGAACGCGTGTGCGATGCTGGACGAGAGCGTGGTCTTCGAGATGATCGACGCGATGCCGGCATAGAACGGAAACTGAAGGACGATGCCCCACGTCGCAGGCGTGGCGTCACGAACGGCACGCATGAGGCGGGCGGGCGTCCCGTGCAAGAGCACGCCGACGGTGAGGAACGACAGGTTGACGGTGTCGAGGTTGATGGCCCCCAGCACGTTCGGCGCTTGTCGGAAGTAGACGACAAGGTAGGTGCCGGCGAGCAACACGAACGCGTACGAGAGCACACGTGAGTGTTCGAGCAGGTCTCCGAGCGTCTCTCGTTTCTCAGGCAGAGACGGCTCCTCGGTCGGTGCCGGTCCGAGATCGATCCCGAGATCGGCGGCGCTCCGAGCGCGGGCGCCGCGCGGCGCCGCGAACCACACGAGCGTGGTGACGATCACGATCTCGACGAAGACCGAGACGAAGCTCTGCCAGAGAAAGATCGTCTCGGGCAGCGGCACGATGCCACCAGGTGCGACATCGCCGTTCGCCACGATCTCGCGGATCGCGGGCGTCATCGCCGTCGGCGTCGCCATCTGGAGCGCGGCCGAGCCCGACAGCCCCTGCGCCCAGACGCTCCCCAGCCCCAAGAACGAGCTCGCCGCGAGCGCGCGGTAGTCGGCCGACGAGACGCGCCGCGCGATCTCGCGCGCTAGCATCGCGCTGAACATCAGCGAGAAGCCCCAGTTGATCCACGACGAGACCATCGAGAGCAGGGCGACGAACGCGACCGCGCCGTGCCCCGTCTTGGGGATGGCCGCCAGCCAGGCGATCACCCGGTACACAGCCGGCGCCGTGGCCAGCACGTAGCCGGTGATCACCACCATCGCCATCTGGAGCGTGAACGGGAGCAGCTCCCAGAAGCCTTTTCCCCAGAGCTCGACGACCTTCGCGGGCGGGGTGTCGGTCCCGAGGAGCGCCGCGACGACGACGAGGAACGTGCCGATCAGCGCGAACACGAACGCGTCGGGGACGTACTTCTCGGCGAGCCCGGTGAAGCTGCGCGCGGCGCGCTGCTCCACGCCCGAAGTGACGACGCGCAGCGGGTT
>CALKVR010001335.1 GCA_938004815.1 uncultured Polyangiaceae bacterium
CCGTTCCGCCGCGGCACGATCGGCGCCGCGCGCTTGGTCCGCCGGAGGCTCGCCGACACGCCCTCTCGGGTCCACTCGTAGAGGTTGTCGTCGTGCGTGACCGGCCACATCCCCTTCGCATCTTCCATGCGCTCGCGGCCCTGACCCAGCCGACGATGGCGATGTACCGTCACGTCCGCGCCGCACGCTTGCGCCACGAGGAGCGCACCATCCGACGTCCAGGATGAGGGGACGGCGTAGCAACCCTTTTCGCTAGCCACGCTGGCGACGATCGGGCCGCCCGTGTCCCACGAGTAGCCCCCGCCTTCGTTGTAGGAGAGAAAGTGCGTCGGTGACCCGAATACGGTCGCCATCGTCGCGTTCTGGATGATGGGCGGGAGGCGCACCGGGTCTCCTCGAACCGTGCCGTCGGCGGCGAACGGAACCGCGTAGAGCTCCGCCGTCCGCTGGTCGCCGGAGACGTAGACGATCCATCCGCCAGAGAGCCAGGTGATCCACGAGAGCCCGTTTCCCTGGGGCTCGATCTCGATCCCCATCGGCTTCGATGTGCCGGCCTCCAGATCGAGGAGCTCCAAGCTGCGCTTCAGCCCGGCGTCGGGCGCGACGATGACGGCGTGGGTGCCGGTGGGGTCGAACGCGGCGGCAGCCGTCGTCCGGCCGGTGCCCTCCTTCAGCCGCCGAGGCGCACCGCCTCGGCGCACGTGCCAGAGACCCGTCGTCGTGTCCGCGAGCAGCGAGCCGTTCGGGCCCGGCCAGACCGCGAGGACGCCGACGTCTGGCAGGAGGATCTTGGGCCCCGTAGCCTCGAGCGCCGACAGACCGCTCGCGCCATACGCGTACACGACGCCGTCGCGTACGACCGCTCGCTGGCCGTCGTCGAGATCCGAATAGACCTCCTCGCGACCAGCTCCATCGGTGGGCGCTACCCAGAGCTCGCCGTCCTCGACGTAGTAGACCTTGCCCCGGTCGAACGACACGTCGAAGAGCGGGAGGTTGGACTCGAAAATCGGCGTGCGTTTCCAGCCGAGGGCGGGCGCGGGGGCAGGCGCGGCAGGGCGGACTCGGTCGGAGGCGCTGGACCCGGCCGTCGCCGAGCTCGCGCTGTCACGCCTGCCCTCGCCGCACGCGGACGAGACCAAGAGCAGACAGCACCCCAGCGGCCGAAGCGTACGCAAGCCGAACATCGCTCAATGCACTTTGATCACGCCCTGCTGGATCAAGACGCCGACGGTCAGCATCACGAACCCGAAGACGAAGCCGAGGATCGTGATGAGGTCGTCGCGCCATCTCGTCTTGGTGGGGACGAGCTCTTTCTCCGGAAGGACGATGCCCTTCAAGAAGATGAAGAGGGGTAGCCCGCCGGGCCGGGCGGAGCGGAACTGATCGTACGGGTTCTGCGAGAGCCCCATGTTCTGGAACCGATGGATGCCGGCGCGGATGCGATCGCCGGTGCCGGGCACGGCGCAGCCGATGATGATGGCGCGCATCCACGGCGCGCGCTCGTAGGCGCTCGAGAACGCGAGCACCTTGCTGACCTCTTTCAGCTTCTCGATGAAGACGCGCGACTCGACGAGGTGCTGGTAGGCACGGATACGCTGCTCGATGTGGTCCTCGCTCGAGACCTTGGACAGGCACGTCGCCTCGATGCGGGCGTGCAAGCCGTTGAGCCCCTCTTGCACCTTGGGCCACGTGCTCTGTGAGGGCACCTCGACCGGGACGAGGTAGCCCCAAGACTCTTCGCGGGCTCGATCGGGCGTCCACTGAAAGACCTCGGCGAAGCCCCAGAGGGTGTCGTAGCGGTTGCACACGACATAGACGGGGATGTCGGCCTGGAGCGTCTTGCACGCCTCGACCAGGTACGTTCGCAGGTGCTGGGCGTGCGCCTCGAGCGCCTCGTCTTGGCGCTCGGCGACGTCGGTCGCGCTCACGACCAGGATGATGCCGTCGAGCGGCTCGCGCGGTCGCACCCGCAGGAGCTCGCTGCAGAGCTCGCGCAAGAGCTCGGGGTTCTTGTTGGGGCCGGTGATGGGCTCGCGGGCCTCGACGAGGATCGCCTCTTTCGACACCCAATACTGACAGTATTGTCCTTCGATTGTCTTGGGGTTGTCCCAGGTCAGGTTCATCGCGTTGATGACCGACGACTTGCCCGCGTTGGGCTCGCCGAAGACGAGGTACCAGGGGATACGGTAGACCCCGCCCCCCACCTCCTTGGCGCGGGCGATGACCTTGCCGACTTCGCTCGCGAAGACTCGGCTCATTTTGCCAGCGCCAGGGCGTAGACCGCCGTGCCGAGCACGTAGATGCCCGAGATCAGGACCAGCACGGCGAGGACGCGGCCGGCCCAGATGCTCTTGAAGAACGGCTCCTTGGGCAGGAACTCGGCCGGGAGCGTGTCGTATCGGTAGGGCTTGAGCGCGCCGCCCATGACGTCGCGGTCGGCGTCGACGTTGAGCTCGCGCGCGAGCTGGGCGCGGAGCTGGTTCAAGAGGTAGGGGTCGCGCCCGGGGAGACCGTACTGGCCCAGGAACCCACACCCGAGCACCGAGACGTAGGTCGCGAGGACGTTCTTCGGCCCCTGCCGCACCCGGTCGAGGCGGGGCGAGTAGAACTCGTTGCCGGCGTTGTTCGTGTTGAACCGCCGGGCTTGCAGCATGTTCTGGCTCCACCACGGCCGGAGGTCGGGAAGCGCCATGGCCACCTCGTCGATGAGCGCGACCAGCGCGAACATGCCGTCCTCGGCGCTCACCACCGGCAGAAGCTGGGCGGCGGGTGAGGTGCGGAGCTCGTCGAGGAGGATGTTGGCCTGCCGGTAGACATGGTCCGGCGGCGGCCGGCGAGGCGACTGCCGGAGGAGGAGCACCCAGAGGATGACCTCTTCTCCGAAGACGCCTATCGATTGGATCTCGCTCACAGAGGTCGGCCAGAGTAGCCAAAGGCTCAGCGGTGCGCGAGCCCCAGGGTCGAGTATGCTCGGCCCCCTTTCAGGAGGAGACGTATGTCCGAGATCGAGAGCGTCGTCGCCCGCGAAGTGCTGGACTCGCGCGGCAACCCCACCGTCGAGGTCGAAGTTCGCACCGCGTCGGGCGGCTTCGGCCGCGCCGCGGTGCCCAGCGGCGCCTCCACGGGCGAGCACGAGGCGGTCGAGCTTCGTGACGGCGACAAGAAGCGCTACCTGGGCAAGGGGGTGCTGTCGGCGGTGAAGAACGTCGACAACGTCCTCGGGCCTGCGATCCAGGGGATGGACGCGCTCGACCAGGCCGCCGTCGACAAGGTGATGCTCGAGGCCGACGGCACGTCGAACAAGAGCAAGCTCGGCGCGAACGCCATCCTCGCGGTGTCGATGGCGACGGCACGCGCCGCGGCCGACGTCGTCGACTTGCCGCTCTGGCGCTACCTCGGCGGCGTCCAAGCGCGCGTCCTGCCGACGCCGATGATGAACATCCTGAACGGCGGCATGCACGCCGACAACGGGCTCGAGATCCAAGAGTTCATGATCGTCCCCCACCGGGCCGAGACGTTCGGCGACTCGCTCCGGATGGGCGTGGAGGTGTTTCACGCCCTCAAGTCGATCCTGAAAAAGGACGGCATGGTCACGGCCGTCGGCGACGAGGGCGGGTTCGCGCCTCGCCTCGCCTCGAACCGGGCCGCCCTCGAGTCGGTGGTCCGCGCCATCGACGCCGCCGGCTACAAGCCAGGCAAAGACATCTCGATCGCGCTCGATGCCGCGCTCAGCGAGTTCTACGACAGCAAGAAGCAGCGCTACACGTTCGACAAGGCCGACAAGACCCGCGAGGAGATCGTCGAGATCTACAAGAGCTGGTGCGCCGACTTTCCGATCGTCAGCATCGAGGACGGCTGCGCCGAGGACGACGACGCCGGCTGGAAGCTCCTCACCGAGGCGCTGGGCAGCAAGGTGCAGCTCGTCGGCGACGATCTCTTCGTCACCAACGCCAAGCGGTTCAAGAAGGGCATCGAGGCCGGCATCGCGAACTCCATCCTGGTGAAGCTGAACCAGATCGGCACCGTCACCGAGACGCTCGACACCATCCGCCTCGCACAGGTCTCGGGCTACGGCGCGATCATCTCGCACCGCTCGGGCGAGACCGAGGACACGTTCATCGCCGATCTCGCGGTCGCGACCAACGCGGGGCAGATCAAGACGGGGTCCGCCTCGCGCTCCGATCGCACCGCCAAGTACAACCAGCTGATCCGCATCGGCTACCAGCTCGGCGACGGCGCGCTCTTCGCCGGTAAGGGCCCCTACAACCGCGCGAGGCAATCATGAGCAAGCTGACCCGAGAAAAGCTGTCGGCGTTCGCCGACCACATCCGCAGCCAGATCAAGGTACAGCGTCAAGACGAGGTGTTCCGCGCCGCCGTCGCGGCCGCCCACGTCGCCTCCAACGCCGACGGCGGGATCGACGACGCCGAGCGAAAGGCGATCGTCGAGGCGCTCGAGCTCCTCTCCGGTGGGCTGATCGTCGAGTGGGAGGTCGATCTCATGCTCGAGGCGGCCGGCAAGGCGACCGGCGCCGAAGCGAAGGGCAAGGCGATCGGCGCCAAGCTCAAGGAGCTCGGGGCGCCCGAGGCGGGCCTCCTCGTCGCAGCGTTCGTCGCGCAGGCGACGAGCGGGATCGACACGAAAGAGGGCAAGATCCTGCGCGAGATCGGCAAGGCGGCCGGCGTCCCGGACAAGCGCGTCCGCGAGCTCCTCAAAGAAGTCGGCGCCGATTCGAGCGAGTGAGCGCGAAGCGGCTCGACGTGGGCGTGATCGGCTGCGGGACGGCGGGGCCCGCGGCCGCGCTATTTCTCGCTCGGGCCGGGCACGCCGTGACGATCTACGAGCGGGTACCCGAGCCGAAGCCGATCGGCGCGGGGATCATCTTGCAGCCCACCGGCCAGGCCGTGCTCGCGCGCCTCGGCCTCGCCGACTGGGTGATCGGCCGAGGTCACCGCCTCGACGGGCTGACGGTCGATCGTCACCGTCGCGGCAAGCTCCTCGATCTCGCGTACGCTGACGTGGATCCGGGGCTCTTCGGGGTCGGCCTGCACCGCGGTGTGCTCTTTCAGGCGCTGTTCCGCGCGGTGCTCGCCGATCGCATCCCGCTCGTGCTCGGCGTCGCCTGCGATCGGCTCGAGCGGGTGCGCGATCGGTACGTCGTCGTCGACGACCAGGGCGAGCGCTACGGCGCGCACGATCTGATCGTCATCGCCGACGGCGCCCGCTCGCGTCTGCGCGACGAGCTCGGCCTCACCCGCCGGGCCGACCCTTACCCCTGGGGCGCGCTCTGGTTCATCGCGAAAGACCCCGATGAGGTGTTCACCGGCAAGCTCTTTCAGGTCGTCGACGGCACGCGCCGCATGCTGGGCCTCTTGCCCTCGGGGCTCGGCCCGGAAGAGGGGCGCGACGACGACCACATCCCCGAGGTGAGCCTCTACTGGAGCCTCGCCGCGCGCGAGCTCGACGCCTTTCGCGCCGACGGATTCGACGCTTGGCGAGCCGAGATACGCGAGATGATGCCCGAGGCGGGCTTCGTCCTCGACGCCATCGCGAGCCCGAACGACGTTTTGTACTCGGCCTATCACGACGTCGTCATGCAGCCGTGGAACACCCGCGGCGTCGTGGCGCTCGGCGACGCCGCGCACGCGATGAGCCCCCAGCTCGGGCAGGGCGCGAACCTCGCCTTGTGGGACGCGATGGTCCTCGCCGACGCGATCGACATCGAGCGTGGCGACGTCGTCCGCGCGCTCCATCGCTATTCGCGGACGCGTCGCGACCACCTAGCCTACTACCAGCTCGTCACGCGCGCGCTGACGCCGTTTTTCCAGAGCGACCACGAGGTGCTCGGCTCGCTACGCGATGTCTTCATGCCCCTCTTGGGCAAGGTCTCGCTGTTCAAGCAGGCGATGGTGCTCGGCATGTGCGGCACGGCCGATGGTCACCCCTGGCGCCGCGTGCCGATGCCGTGAGCGGGCGACCAGCTACTGCAACACGCACTCCGACAGCGCAACCGGCAAGCCCCCGCTGAACCAAGGCGCCGCGATCTTCGGGTAGTAGCCGACGATGTTGAAGCACATCTCCATGTTGCTGGCCTCACCGTACGGAACCGGCTCGCTCGTCAGGTTCTCCCAGCCGCAGGTCGTCGTGACCCTATCGCCGGCGCCGATCTGGAGCGCGGCCGGGTAGAGCACCTGGCTCGTGACGCTGAAGTCGGTGTCGACGAGCGTCTCTTCGGCGCCCCCCGCGTGGGTCACGACCGTCTTCATCGATCGCCCGAGCGCGTGCATGTGAGGCCACGCTTGGAAGACGTCGATCGGCATCGACGACGACGCTTCTCGGGGAACGTCGAACGCGCACGTGAGCGTCGACGCCGCGTTGGGAGGCAGGACGAAGTCGACGCCGCCAAAGGACATGACGCCGGCGTCATATGGCCGCAGGACGGTCGTGGTGCAGAGCTCGACGGCGGTGTCGTCGACCAGCGAGCTCGCGTTCCCGTAGTTGTTGTAGTGCATCTGCAAGACCAGGTGCGTGTCCGCACCGGCCTCGATCGGGAACCCGGCCGCCTCGGGGAGCTCTTGAGCCGGCGCTCCGGGCGCCCACGCATAGAGCAGCTCCCAGTTCGGGGGGAACAGCGCGCAGTCGAAGGCCTCCTGAGGCTGCGCCGTCGGCACTTGGAACACCAAGAAGTGGTGCACGATGGCAGCGTTGTCGACCCGAGGCGCCATCGCGATGATCTGCCGCTTGTCGGCCGCGGCCGGCAGCTCGATGCCGAAGCACTTCGTCTCGTCCTCGACCGCGGCCCCCATCGTGTAGGGGGCAGCCTTGCGGAGGACCACGTCGGGTGTGCACGAGAGCGCCGAGCCGCCGCCGCCGCTGCCGCCGGTTCCCTCACAAACCGTCCCCGGGGCCGCGGGCGGCATACCTGCGTCGACCCACGCCGCGAGCGTCGCGCGCTGGTCGTCATCGAGACGGTCATAAGGCGCGGGCGGCATGGGCGAAGCGTCGTCGGCGATGCGGGCGAGTATGGCTTGCGCCACCGCGCTGCTATCCCGCGCGCTCGCCTTGAAGTCGTCGACGTCGACGAGCGGCATGGGCGCGCCGAACTGCGGCGTCTCGCCATGGCACGTCGAACAGCTCGCGAGCGCAGCGCTGACCTCACACGGCAACGCGGCGCCCGCCTCCGCGTCGGCCTCGGCCGGAGGCGCTTCGCAACCCAGCGATACGACGCAGAGCAAGCGGGCGACGTGAGGTATCCGGCGGCCGGACGCCGCGCACTTTTTGGTCATCGCCGGCGTCGGTGCAACCGTCGTTCCAGCTTCGTGTAAACGGGAGCCACCGCGCCGAGCCGCGGATGGCGAACCGACATGCGTGACCTGTCACGTGACGACCGCGCGGTGTCACGTGACAGGTCACGACCAACGTCGATCAGCGCCGGGTATCCAGCCACGCGGTGCAGGTCCGCGTGAGCTCGTCGTGGTAGCCGAGGTCGCGGGCGAGCTTCTCGCAAGCCTCGAACGCGACGCGCGCGCGGTCGACGAGCGGCGCGGCGCGGCGGTCGATCGCGCGATAGTAGGTGGCGCGGACATCCGCCCGACTGCGGCGCGGATCACCGGCGACCGCCCCCTTGCCGCGCCAGGCCGCGGGGATGGGCGCCGCGCGGAGCTCGGCCGCGAACCTGCCGCGAATCTGGCCGACACGGGCGGCGGCTCGCACCGCCCAGCGTGGAGGGGGCGCAGGCTCGAGCGCGACGACGCGCGCGTAGGCCGCTTCGGCGTCCAGGAGGAGCGGCTGCTTGGCGTCGATCCAAGGTGAGACGCGATCGACGACGAAGCGGTCGATCGCCGCGTCGTCGGCCGGACCGGCGAAGGTGGGCATGCGCGCGCGCTCGAGGGTCGCTCGCTTCTGCTCGCCCTCGAAGAACATCGCCTCCCCCACCGCGAGGAGCACCCGTTGCAGGCGCTCTCCGGGAGCGCCGTCGTCGCCCGCTCCAGCGATCACCGCCCGCGCGGTCGCCGCGCCGTTCCAACGACGAAGCACTCGGCCGAAGGCCGCGCTGGCCGCGGGAGCGTCCCCCTGTGCCGCGCAAGCCCTGCCGAGGAGCGCCTGGCCCGCGAGGTAGAGATCGAGGCGCGCTTCGCCGTCGAGCGAGGTCAGCGCTGCCTCGAACGCCGTGCGCGCGCCCCGCCAATCCTTCTCGCGAACCGCGCGCGCTCCCTCGGCGAGCTCGGGACCGCCTGGCGACGTCTCCAGCTCGACCCATCCGCCGAGCTCCGGCCACGGGTCGGCGTCGGCCGCCCCCGCCGCGGGCGATGGTGGGGTCCGAGACGACGGCGCGCGCGGACCGACCCGCGGGGCGTTGGACGGTCCGCCGGCGGCCGAGCCGCCGCTGCATCCCATGACGATGAGGAGCAGGGAGGTCGCCAGGGTGCGCGAGCGAGAGGATGGCATGATGTTCACGGATCGACACCTCCGAGGCGGAGCGGCTTGGCTGGATGATCGCGGCCTTGACGGCGGCGCCCGCGGCTGGGAAAACCCGCCACCATGAAGCTCTACGTGGCGCTCACCGGGTGCCTTTTGTTGCTTGCTTGCGGCGACGACGGCGAGACGGGCTCGGGTGGGGCGGGCACCTCGGGCCCGTCGACCAACGCGAGCTCCAGCGGGTCGACCGCAGCGTCGACCTCGTCCAGCTCGTCGAGCGGCTCGGGCGGCTCGGTGGGCTGCTACGACGACGTCGGCCCCGATGACAAGGACCGGTTCGTGGTCGTGGGGCACCCGTTCGACACGTCGATGGACCCCGACGGCTCGTACGAGGTCCTGCGCCTCTCACCGGCCGGCGTCCTCACGTCGACCGGCATGTTCTTCCACATGGGCCCGCCCGCGGACCGCCGCATCCACTTCACGCCCGACGGCGAAATCGGCTTCGCGGTGCAAGATGACGGTACCGTCGGTGTGTTCAGGCTGAGCACGACCGGCCAGCCCACCGTGCTCGCCGCGGGCCTGGCAGGGAACTTCTACGCCGACAACGTGCGTTGGAACTCGGCCGACAGCTCCGGCATGTACGTGCTCGATCGCAACTTCCCCGAGAACGGCGGCGGGCTCTACACCATCGCCCTCGGCTGCGACGAGGGTCTCACGCCCGGCCCGCGCCTCTTCGAGGCGAAGTCGGCCCACGACATCCTGTTCGACGCGGCCACCGGCCACGGGCTCCTGGCCGCCCGCGGCGTCTTCGGCTCCACCGCCGTCTCCCATCTGCATCGGGTCGACCTCGATCCGCCGCCGAGCGCGATCGCGAGCGCCGACGCGTTCGGCGACGACGAGGCGATCACGAGCTGGACGGCTCTCACCCGCAACGGTCGGCACGTCATCCTCGGCGACAACTCCGCCTTCTCGGCCGTCCCCAACCGCGTCGCCGCGGTCGAGGTCACCGCGACCGGCCTGGGCGCCGTGCAGACGCTCACCAGCATCGAGGACCCCTACTCGATCGCAGTGTCGCCTTTCGACGATGCGATCGTGGTCACCTCGGGCTTCGGCGACGGCATCTTCATCGTCGACTACGATCCCGACGCGGCCCAGCCGCTCACGTTGCGCGGTGAGCTCACGTACACCGGCACCGGTCCGCAGCTCCCCGGCGCGCTCGCCACCGTCGACCGCGGCCCGCTCGACGGGCTCGTGCTCATCGCCGACGTCCGCGGCGTCTACATGGTCAAGTTCGAGGCGGGGGCGACGGTGACCGATCTCGACGTGGTGGATCTCGGCGGTACGGTCGCCGACAACGTGGCCGGTATCGGGATCCAGCCTTGACCGGCCGGCTCTACTTCGACGATCCCTTCCTCGCTCGGTTCGACGCGATCGTCCTCGGCCACGGCACGTTCCAGGGTTGGCCGAGCGTCATCCTCGACGACACCGCGCTCTATCCCGAGGCAGGCGGACAGATGGCCGATCGCGGGTCGCTGCGCTTCGGCGAAGTGAGCGCCGCCGTCGTCGACGTGCAGGTCGACGACGCGGGGGCGGTGCACCACCGGCTCGACCTCGATCCGGCCAGCTACCCCGCCCCGGGAACGCCCGTCGCGGGCGCGGTCGACATGCGGCGCCGCCGCGTGCACATGGCGCTCCACACCGGCCAGCACATGCTCTCGCGCGCCCTTCTCGACGAGGCGAGCGCGGCGACGGTGTCGGCGCGCCTCGGCGAGACCGCGTGCACCATCGACCTCGAGGTCACGACCCTCGACGACGCGGCGGCGGCTCGCGCAGAGGCGCTCGTCAACGATGTCATCGACGCCGACCGATCGATCCGCGCGTTCTTTCCGACCGAGAGCGAGCTCGCGGGGCTCCGCTTGCGGCGCGCGCCCAAGGTGGAGCGCGACGTGCGCGTCATCGCGATCGAAGACTTCGACATCTCACCCTGCGGCGGCACCCACTGCACGCGCACTTCGCAAGTCGCGCTCTGCAAGATCACGAACGTCGAGCGTTACAAGGGCAAGATGCGCGTCACCTTCGTGGCCGGCGCGCGCGCCCGCGCCGAGCTGGGGCGAGCGCGCGACGACCTGGCCGCGCTCGCACGCGAGATGACGTGCGGGCCTGCCGACGTCGCCGGCGCCGTGACCAAACTGCGGACCGAGCTCGCGGCCGCGCGAGACGCAGGCAAGCGACACGCGATCGAGCTCGCCACGAGGCTCGCGTCCGAGCTCGCGGCCGACGCTGCGTCACGAGGCGAGAGCACCGTCGTCGCGATGCTGCCGTTCGGAGAGACCGAGCCGATGCGCGCCGTGGCGGGGGCCGTGACCGAGAAGACGGGCGGCCTGGTCGTGCTCGCGGGCCCCACCGCCGACGGCCTCGCGGTCATGGTCAGCCGCGGCGCGCGCTCGACGGTCGACTGCGGCAAGACGCTGAAGGCGATCGCCTCCGCCGCCGGCGGCCGCGGGGGCGGCAGGCCCGAGCACGCCGAGGGGCGCCTCCCCGGCGAGACCGACTTCACGGCCGTCGTCGGTAGCGTGCTGGGGCCCGGCCGTTGACGGCTACGTGACCCACCCGACCGCGTCGAGCCGGAAGCTGGCGGATTTCGGGCGAGACCGAGCGATGCCAAGGCGCGGGCGAGGAGCGCGCGGAACGTACTTCCTGTACGTGAGCACGCACCGCAGACCGCAACGCCGGCAGCGCGAAGGGATCGTCCGAAAGACGCCAGCTTCCTAGGGGCAGACGACGAGCGGCGCGATGGGCGCAAAGTTGGTGCCCTGCGCCGCGTCGTAGTCGCTGATCGCCGTCCCGAGGTTGGTCGTGATCTCGGCGAGCGTCTGGTCGAGGAGGTCGGCCGGGTTACCGCCGGTCTCGGCGATGCACACGACCTTGGCCCTGGTGCACACGTCGAGGGCCTCGCACGTCGAGCTCATCGGCGCGGCGCTCGTGAGCGACTCGTCGCCGTAGAGCATCCGGCCATCGACGAAGACGGCGGTGACTTCACGCGGGGTCGACTGGAGAACCGAGACGAACGGGTCGGGGTCCGATGGACAGAAGACGGCGACGTCGGCGCGCTTGCCCACCTCGAGCGAGCCGATGTACTGGCTGACGCCGAGCGCGTCGGCCGCGTTGATCGTGGCCATCTCCCAGATGATCTGCGGCGTGAGGATGTCGCCGAAGACGCTGTTGTCGACGAGGTCGGCGTAGCGGATCTCGTCGAGCATGTTCTGGCTGCCCCCGAGCGACCAATCGGGCGCGATGGCGACGTTGATGCCGAGACCGAGCGCGGCGGGGATGTCGGTCGTCATCGTCAGATCGGTGCCGCCGCCATAGAGAAAGACGTTCGACTTCGGCGACCAGACGAGATCCATCCCGTTCGTGGCCATCGTCATGAGGCGCGTCTGGTCGAGCGCGGTGCCGTGGACGATGGTCGTCTTGGTGTCGTAGAGGCAACCGTCCGTCGTCGTCACCGTGAGCAGGTCGTCGAACTCGTCGCGCGCGACGGTGTCGACGCCCTCGCCGATGTGAATGACGTAGGCGGTCGTGTCTCCGTCGGCGAAGTTGGCGAACACCCCGTCGGCGCTGGAGACCGAGGG
>CALKVR010001336.1 GCA_938004815.1 uncultured Polyangiaceae bacterium
GTCGATCGCCGATGACCAGAGCACGTACGTCGGCCGCGGCCGCTTGGGCTTCGACGCCAAGGCGACGGCGGGGCCCGTCACCTTCACCGGGTCCTTCGACTGGCGCCCGAGCTTCACCGATTTCGTCGACGACTTCGCGCTCGAGACGAGGGTCGGCGTTGCCTGGCGAACCCATTGGCGCGGCTGGCACGATCGTGACGCGCTGACCCTCGGCCTGGAGCTGGCGCACAGCCACGACAGCGTCCCCGCCACCGCGTTCGGCGCCGAACGCATCCCGGGCGCGGTCGACAACCTGGTCGCCCGGTTCGTGGTGAGCCCGACGCTGTTCACCATCGGCCCGCCCTGACGCCTCAATCCTCGCGCAGCTTCACGCTCTCGAGCATCGCCTGCGCCCACCCGTCGCAGGCCTCGGCGTCGGCGACCGCGCTGATCACGTGAAAGCCGAGGCGGTACGAGCCGAACACGCAGTGAAACTCGTGGTGAAACATGGGGCCCATCTTCTTGTCGACGAACTGGAACCGCAGCTCGACCCCCTCGAGGTCGGGGTAACGCCGCTCGTTGCACGAGAGCAGGTTGAACCCCCTGAGCGAGCGCCGGTGCTCGGCCAGGCCCTTCTCCAGGAACGTGCCGAGCGAGTCGTCGTCGGCGGTGCCGCGCGCGACGATGAGCGTGAGCTTCGTGCCGGTGCTCGTCTCGATCTCGAGCATCTGCCGTGACCGATCGGCGAGCCCGTAGGCATCCGGGAGCACGAGGGACGCTTCGTTGAAATGGTAGGAGGCCTTCATATCGAGATCCGATCGTGGCTCAACCGAGGAGGACGCTGGCGCGAGACGGTGCCGCTCGAAAGATGTCTGCCGACGGCGTCGCGACGAAGATCTGGTTCGACGGGCCCAGCCGGGAGAGCCCCTCTGCGAGCCGTGCTTCGTCGCGAATGTAGAGGTCGGGGCGGTCGACCACGACGACCGAGTGCGCGAGCGTAACGAGCGACGCCACCGACGCGAAGATCACCGCGTCTCGCTCGCTCGCCGACAGCTCGTCGTAGCCGATGATCGGGCGACCAGACGACGCAAGGCGGCCCGCGGCCGCGTCGTACGATGCGCTCGGGCTGAGGGCCGACAAGATGGCCTGGAACCGCTCCGCTCGCGGAGTATCCCCGGCGAGCGACGTGATGAACGACGGCACGAACGCGAACTTGCGCGGGCTCTTGCTGGACCGCAGCTTCTTCTGCGCGTCGACGGAGAGCGCGGTGGCGCCGCCGCCCACGTCGAGCCGCCTGTTCTCACCGAAATACTCGAGCTTGACCGTCTTTTCGGTGTGGTCGTACGCGTCGAGGAGGAAAGAGAGGCCTGCGTCGGGCTCGCCCTCGGCCGCGAGCTCGGGGTCGGGCGCCAGTATCGTCTCGGTCGTCACGGTGGGCTCGGCGTAGCCGAGCATGCTCCGCTCATGCTCTTCGAGCCAAAAGGTCGTGAGCACGCGCGCCGACCGGCCCCCGAGCCGCACCCAAATCTCGGGGTCCGTCTCGTCGCCCGTAGGGGCGACGAGCTCACGCACCACGAAGAGCAGCTCGAGCAGGCGCGTCTTGCCACAGGCCGACGGCCCCGACACGACCACGACGTCGGCGGGGCGGCCGCTCGCGTCGAGGAAGGCGTACTCGCCGTCAGGCACGCCCTCGACCCCCACGCATTGCAGCGAATGCACCCTCATGCCGCACCTCGTGGCTCGACGTGGATGATCGCCGATGCATCCACCGCGCGGCACAGCGCCGGGCTCTGGGTGGCGACGACCCACTGGTTGTCTTGCCCGAGCACGAGGAGCGCTTGGACGAAGGCGACGATTCGGTCCTCGGGCACGTAGAGCTCGGGGCTGTCGAAGAGCACGACCGATCGCGAGAGGCCGACCATGAGGGCGGTCGCGGCGATGAGCACCGCGTCGGCCTCGGACGCCGACAAGCCGTGAATCGGAGCGAGGGGCGCGCTGCCCGCGCCGTCGGCCGCGCCGCCGCGCACCGACGGCATCGCCCTGCTCCGAAAGCAGATGGTCGCGTCCTCTCCCGGCTCGGGCGCGTAGCGCACCGTAGGCGAGAGCGAAGCCAGCCTCTCGGCGAACGCTTTACCCCGGCCCGGGTCACCCTGGAGATCGTGCAAGAACCGAGGAATGAACGCGTACTTGTGCGGGTCGCGCGACGATCGCAGCATCGACTGCTCGAGGGGGGTCGTGCCGTCGATGCGCGCGCCCCACGCCCGCTGCCGGTTGTCGGCGAAGTACTCGCGCTTGCCTGCCTCGTGGTCGTGGCGGTAGCGCGCCAGTAGCCGGCCGAGCTCGCGATCGACCTGGGCGCCGACGCCGTCGGGCGAGAACGTGGCGACGGCGGTGGCAGGGCTCGAGACCGCCGGCGCGACGAGGCGCTCGGCCTCGTCGAGCCACAGGCCGAGCTCGATGGTGGACCGCCGCGACTCGTACGCCCAGTCGTGCGGGCGGACGATGCCCACGTAGGGCCCCACGACCTCGAACGCGGCCACGATCGCTTCGAGTAGCCGCGTCTTGCCGGACGCAGGCGGGCCGGTGACGAGCACCAGATCGTGCGGGCGCGCCGACGGCGCGGGCGCGAGATCGAAGCGCCGATCGGGCAGGCCGCGGACGTCGCCGAGCGTGACGTGAGAGACCTTCACGGGTGGGCGCCCTGTGCGAGCTCAGCTGCCTGACGTAGACGTGTCGGGGTTGACGAGGACCGTCTTCGCCTTGATGACGATCTTGTCGCGGTCCATGTAGATGAGCGAGCCACCGACGGTGAGATTTATCACGTCCTCGGCGTTGAACGCCTGCGCCTTGGCCGACGAGATGAGGTTGCCCACCGTCTTGAAGAGACGATCTTTGCCCACGATCGAGAGGAGGTTGTCGAACACCCGCGTGATCTTGTCTTTGCCTACCGACTCGCGCTGGTTTCCGGCCACCGTCTCGTCGTCGTCGCGCTCGATCGACATCGACCTGTCGCGGCCGACCGAGAGGCTCTTGTCGTTGTTGACCCGCGTCGCCATGTCCTTCTCTGCGCGGCCCTGCACGAGCTCTTCGCCCGCGGTGTCGACGAACCGCAAGAGGTTGTAGCCGCCGGTGTCGGGGATGCTCTTGCTGCGGAACCCGCTCTCGTTCTTGGCCTGGGGGAGAGCGAACGGCGGCCGGCGCAGGTTGGTGAAAATGCGACCGACGATGACCGGCTCCTCCGGGTCGCCGCCGAGGAAGCTCACGAGCACCTCTTGGCCGATGCGGGGCAGGTTCACCATGCCGAAGCCCTCGCCGGCCCAAGGCTGGTTCACCGGCACCCAGCACGAGCTGAGCTCGTCCATGTTGCCGTATCGGTCCCAGTGGAACTGCACGCGTACGCGCCCGAACTCGTCGCAGTGGACGGTCTCCCCGGCCGGGCCCACCACCGTCGCGCACTCGACCCCGGAGATGTTCGGCGTGGGCGTGCGGCGGTGGGGCTTGTAGGGCTGCTTGGCGTCCACGGTCTCGGCGAGGATCGTCGCGTTCGAGTCGTGCTTGCCCTCCACGACGACGCTCGTGACGAGCAGCCCCTTGTACTTCTCCGCCATCGGGTGCCCCACGATCGGCACGATGGCGCCCGCGCGTACCTCGAAGCAGTTGGTCGTGTACGAGAACCGCTGCGTCGCCGCGATGCGCGCGGCCGCGTCGCGGTCGGCGATCAGCTTGGCCTCGTCGGGGTCGGTCCGAGACCGCCCGCGGTCGTCTGCGGTCGGCGTGTCTTTCGGCCCCGGGTTACCGTACTTGAAGTTGCCGGCGCGGTAGGTGAACGACTCGAGGGTCGACTCGATCGGGTGCGCGCTCGAGACCGCGTGCGAGAGCAAGGGCGTGTTGGGCAGGCGCGGATCGTGGTCGGCAAAGGTGATGCGGCCCGGCCGCACACGGCGAACGGCGCGAAAGCCGGTGGCGTGGATGCGGCTCGGCACCGCCGTGTTGAAATGACCGAGCGGCTCGGGGCGGGCCGGCATCGCTTCGGGCGCGTCACGCAGGCAGAGGACGGTGTCGTCGCCGCGTTGCTCGAACAGGTAGCTGATGCCGCTCGCCTCGAGCATGCGCGAGACGAACGCGAAGTCGGTCTCCTGGTACTGCACCCGGTACTTGCGGGTCTTGTACGTGGAGGTGCACTGGTTCTCGACGAGGAGCCGCCACTCGGTCAGGATCGCGAGCGCCACCTCGAGGTCGGTCATCTGCTGGAACACCCGGCAGTTGGTGCGCTGGGTGAGGAGCCAGAACGCCGGCACGATCTCGATCTGATAGGTGGAGAGGCCCGTGTCTTCGGAGGTGAGCTGCTGGATGTCGGCGATGATCCCCGACCAAGCCGGCGACGGCAGGTCGCCGTAGATCGCATTGTCGGTCTCGATACGGAACGTCGCCGCCCGCGCGATCGTCTCTTCGAAGTCGACGGCGGGGTTCTCGCACCGAACCTTGAGGTCGACGGTGAAGAGCTGGTTGATGCCGTCCTTGACCCGAAACTCGCGCACGTCGAACGTGTCCGCGGCGTCGACGACGAGGCGCAGATTCTCCGGCTTGGCGAGATCGGTCAGGGGGCTCATGGCGAACGAGCGTCCGCAAGCGATGTGCCACGCGTTCGGCCGGGGGCGTGTGCACGCGATGTAAACCTCGTGCACACCGAACCAGGGGCCGACGGCCGGGTCAGCCCGGGGGGCGCCGCGGGTTGTGCAAAAACACGTTCGACTCAGACGGACTCGTACATCTCGAGCCAGTAGCTCGACGCGCCCGTGGCGCGCAGCCAAGGCAACCGCTCGAGGTCGAGGCTGGACGCGAACACCTGGATTGGCCGCCGCCGCGCCACGGGCTCGAGCCTGGCGACGACCTCGACCGAGCGAAGCACCGGGATGTAGAGGTAGTAGACGTCGGCCGGCGGAGTGGGCGATGCGCGAATGTCGCCGGCGACGAACGAGACACGTTCGAGCCCGAGGCTCGCGGCCGCGGCCGTGGCGAAGCGAACCCAGGCCTCGTCGATCTCCACGCCGATCGCCCGCGCGCCAGAGAGCGCAGCGACGGCGAGGACGACCTTGCCCGAGCCGGAGCCGAGATCGACGAACGTCCTGTCGGGGCCGAGCCGCGCCTGCCCGACGACGAAGAGCACTTCGGCGATGCCGCTCGGAACGTACCCGACCCCGCCCGGCGGTGGGGCGCGGCTCTCGAGCGGGGGGTATGCGACGTCGAGGATCTCTTCGACCAGGTGATCACGCAGCTCGAGCGGCGCGGCGAGGACACGGGCGACGAGCGCATTGGCGTCGAGGGCTCGACCCCGGATCGATCGTCGCACGTCGTCATGCTCGGTGAGCGCAGTCCGTCGGACCACGTCGTAGAGCGCCCTCGCCGCCGCCGGCTCGAGGTCGTGCAGCCCGAGGCGGATCGCGCTCGCGGCGAGCGCACGATCGGCCACGTCTCCGCTCCGCGCGAGCCGCTCGAGCTCGGCCGCCGGCAGCTCGCTCATGGACGGATCGGCGCGTCGCTCAAGGCGACGACGACCGCGACTCCGCGCGCTCCCACATCCGGAGGTAGCCCTCGGCCGAGCGGAAGAGGAGCTCGATCTCGGAGTCTGGCACGCCGGTGCGGCGCGCGTCCTCGATGAGCTCGGGCAGGAGGCCCACGTGGACCATGCCCTCGGTGTTGAAGTCGAGCACACGGTTGCCGATACGCGGCTCGACGAACGTCACGTCACCACCGAACGCAGTGAACGGGTATGTGACGGGGTTCTCTTGCGCCGCGGTGCACTTGCTCTTGGCGCCGAAGCGCGGCTCGGCCGCGCCGGCGAAGCCGTTCAGGTCGAAGCCGAACCCCGGAGCCGGGTAGCCGCCGGCTGCCTGCATCCGAGCGGCGCGATCGCGCAGCGAATCGGCGATGGCGCCAGGGCGAGCCGGGTCGGCGCAGCGCCCCAGGTGCGTCTTGGAGACGCCGGCGTTCTCGTAGATCCGCCCGCCGTACTCGCTCGCGTGGGTCGCGGCCGCGGGGTACTGGTTCTGAGACAGGATCTCGAACGCGCGCTGGTACGACTTCTGCGGGAGGTGGTCGATCTCGACGATCATCCCGCGCGCCATCATCCCCTGGAGGAGGGCCTCGCCCTGAGCGGTGAGCCCGTGGCTCTGGCAATAGTCACCCTCGAGCGCAGGGGCTTGCAGGTTCTCGACGAACGGCATCAACGTCGACACCGGCGCGGCGGCGAAGCCGCTGAAATCGTGGGGCGGCGGCGAGAAGTAATCGGGCCGAGGTTGGTTCAAGCCACCGAAGTTCACGTTGCCGCGATCGAAGGGGGCGGTGACGTCGGCGGGGCAGTCGAGGGTGAAGCTCGACCAGTGGCCGCTGTTGGCGAAGTTGCCGACCTCGCTGATGGCGCGGTGCCCGTCGCCGGGTGAGAACGCGTTGTCGTACTTGTGAACGGGGAAGATCGCGCGAACACCCATCGCGTGGTACCGGTCGAGCTGCTCCGAGATGTAGGCCGCATCGCACGTGGGCGCGCCCGCGGGCGGCACGAGGAAGCAGTCGAAGAGGTTCGATACCTCGATGCCGAGGATGACGGCGAGCTTGCCACCGTCGATCACCGCGCGCGCCTCGGCGGGGCTCTTCACGATGCGGAACCAGCCCTTGCCGGCGCCGCCCGACTGCGCGTCGATGTACCGCTCGAGGTTGTAGGCCTCTGCGATCTGGCGGTCGGTCGCCAGCATGTCGTTGCAGCCGTAGCGCACCTGCTGAATCCCCTGCCCCACGATCAGATCACACATGACCGAGTTGCTCGTCGCGTGCTGCACGACCAGCCGCAGGCCGCCCTTGTAGGCGCGCTCGAGCCACCGGTAGTACTGCGTCTGGTGCGTCGAGCTGAACGGCGCGTTGGGCCAGCCCGTGAAGTCGGGCCAGCCGGCGGTGTGGTGGTTGAACTCGCTCAAGAAGCCGAAGAGCAGGGCCGGAAGGAACACGCCGACGTCGAAGTTGCCCTCCGAGCCCTGGTCGTAGGCGAACCCGAGCAGATCCATCCGGCCCTCTTCGCCGTGGAACAGCGAACAGTCGGGGAGCGCGTGAGCGACGCCGAGGCGATGAAACGGCGCGCCGTGGAAGATGCCGCCGCCGCCGAACGCGAAGTTGGTGAGCATGTGCGAGTGCGTGTCGACGATGCCGTACACCGAACCGTCGGCGAATCGACGCGGCGCGACCTCGCCCTCGGCGTCGACCGTGAGCTCGGGGTGCTCGGTGCACCCCGTCTCGGGGTAGAGCGCGACGACGGCGGCCGTCGCGGGATCGTCGGTCAGGAAGCCGGTCGCCTCGAGGAACTTGCCGCTGCGCCTGTGCCGCAGCTGAAAGCGATGGGCATCCCGAGGCGACACCGTGAGCACCCATTCGGCGCCCGAGACATAGGTGTCGTCGATCCGCAGGACATCCGACTCGAGCTCGGCGCGGCGCTCGAGGGGCCCGTCCTCGGCGACGAGGTACTGCCCGTCCTGATCGTAGAAGAGGTAGGTGCCCAGGTCGGAGGCCTTGAGATAGAAGCGCGCCCCCGACTCGGCCTCGCGCGCCGTGAACGCGAAGGCCTTGCCCGACGGCGTGGCCGCGAGCCACCGCGTGTCGTCGCTGCCGGGATCCGTCGCGTCGATGACGTAGCAGCCGCCCGCGAACGACTCGACCCCCTCGTTCGGGGGCGGGGCCGGGCGCTCGACCACGCCCTCGCACGCCGAGAGCAGCGGCACGAGCGCGACGACGAACCCGAGAGACGAACACTTGAACCTCATCTCATCTCCTCGTCTGCGCTGCCCATTTCACCGGCAACCGGCCGTCTATGCAACCGTCCAGGTGGCGAAGCGTGACGGCTTGCCACACGGGCCGCTGGCTCGTCCGTTGCGTAGCGGGCGCCCGTGGACATACGAACGATCGGCTGCGCGCTCGTGGGAGCTTTGCTGCTAGGGGTGCCGCGGGAGGCAGACGCCTACACCATCGAGAGCGTGGCCTCCGAGGGCTGCCACGAGCGAATCACCTCGGAGGCCCTGCGTAGAGTCCGCAGCGACGGCCTGGCCACCAGCCCGATCGCCGAGAGCGAAGAGGATCGAGCGCTCATCAACGATCTGCAGTTCAACCCCGACGACGACATGCGCGACATCGGGGCGGTCGCGCTGCTGCTCGGGGTGCGCGACAACGACCTCAAGGGGCGCGGGTCCGACGATCTGACGAACCTCGCCCAGGTGCACGGCAACCCGACCGCGCAAGAGGAGCATTGCCTGCGCGCTGCCGCTCACGACGAGCCCGACGGCACGGCGGCGGCGCTCACGGCGTGCCGCACCTACATCGAGGAGCGCTTCGCGCGCGCGCTCGAGGGCCTCGATGCGTCCGGACGACCATCGGTCACGGCGAGGACCGAGCTGGCGGTTCATCTCGCCACGCGCGGCGACGTCGACGTTCGGCTGCCCGCCTTCTACGTGCCCATGGGGCAGGCGCTGCACGCGCTCGAGGATGGGTTCTCGCACGCGTACCGAACCGCAGACGGCAAGCGCGTCATCGTGGCGCTCAACTGGCTGGAGGTCGTCGGCGAGACGCACGTCGAGTCGCGCGACGGGCCGCCTCACTCGGCGGATCTCGACGCGTGCGACGACGCGGACGAGCTTCGGACCGTTCGACGCGAGCGGGCCACCGACGCCGCCGAGGCGCTGCTTCGCGCGGCGCTCGGCCCCGACCGCACGCGCGAGGAGCGGTTGGCGGCGGCGCGGGCGGTGCTCGACGAGTACCTCGGCTTCGAAGCCGGATGCACGGCCGACAATGGTTGGTGCTCGGCCCCGGAGGCGGCTTACGATCGATCGCAGTGCGCGTGCGAGGCAGCCGGTAGCGCGCGCGGGGCGACCCTCGCGCCGTGGGCGGCCGGCATCGCGGCCGCGCTCGCTCTTCGCCGGATGCGCCGAAGGCGAGCCTCGCTCGTCGCCGCGTCGCTCGCCTTCGCCCTCGTCGCCCTCGGCGCGCGAACGGCCGACGCGCAGCCGACGCCCCAAGAGCCCCGGGCCGAAGGCGTGCCGCCGCCGAACGTCGTTCCGATCCAAGACCCGGGGCCCGAGAACCCGAACGCGCTCGCGTGGGGCGGAGCGCTCACGGTGGCGGGTGCCGTCGACAAGGCGGGGTTCGCGGGAGCGCTCGGCGGTCGGCTGCGATTTCACCCCCAC
>CALKVR010001337.1 GCA_938004815.1 uncultured Polyangiaceae bacterium
CGCTCCGCGCGACTCGCCACCGACCTCGCTCGCTCTCGACGAAAACCATCCAGCCACCGTCAAAGTCAACCGGAAGTGTCACACCGCTCATGCCGCGTTGGCGCGCCGTCGTGGCCGGCGCTTGCTCACCGACAGCGCCTCGTCGGCCCAGGTGCGCTCCGTCTTCGTCAGGGGGCCGCCCGTCTTCGCCAGCATCCTCGTCAGCTCGGCGCCCCAGCCGGCGACGTCTGCGAGCGCGACGTCGATCGCGTGCGGAACGAACGCCGAAACGCTCGGGACCTCACCGCGTCGAACCATCGCGCGGATGGCTCCGACCTGCGGCTCGCCGACGGTCACCGTGATCTTCTTCGACGCCATACCGCTCACCGCGGGGGGCGGCCGACCTTGGTCTCGATCTCGACGTCGACGACTGCCTTCTCCAGCGCGGCGCGGTCGAGGAGACCGAGGTGGCGGTGCCGCTCGCGGCCGTCGCGATCGAGGATCGTGATGGCGGGGACGTGGTGCAGCCCCTTGAATGGGCCGTCGCCGCGGATCGTCGGCGCGTCGGCCATCGCGACCGGGAACGGGAGCTCGAGCGCGTCGACGTACGCGTGCACCATCGGCAGGTTCTCGGGCTGCTCGAGGACGAGCACCGCGACGTTCACGCGTGGCACGTGCTCGCGTGAGAGCCGATCGAGGAACCGCACCTGCGCCTGCGAGACGACGTCATAGGTCGTGATGAAGCCGATCACGGTGATGCGCCCCGCCATCGCCTGCGTCGTGACCGGGCGGCCCCGGATGTCCGTCCACGCGTAGACGACCGGCGGCGCCAGCGGCATCTCGACCGACGAGGCCGTCGGCTTGGTGTCGGGCTTGGGCTCGGGGCTCGCGGCGGTGCAGCCGAGGTTGGCCGCGATCAGAAACGGAACGACGAGAGCGGCGAGCGACCGCGCCGAGGTCACGGGAGAAACCGCGATACGGCAACGTCGACGACGGCGCCGCCGACCCGGAGCGCCACGGTGCCGTCGCGACCGACGACGAGTCGTCGGTCGTAGATGCCGGCGCCCGGCGAAGGGGCTTCGTGCACCTCGACGACGTCCTCGCGCAAGTTGACGATGAGATATTGAGAAATGCCCGCGCGCGCGTAGAGCGCGAGCTTCGTCGTGCGGTCGTACGCCAGCGATGAATCGGCCACCTCGAATACGCAGGCGACGTCAGCCGCCGTCGCCAGGCCCTGCGCGTAGTCGCGAGGGGAGCCGCGAAGCACGGCGCCGTCGGGCTCGGGCTCGTCGTGCGGAGGCAGAAGGAGCGGCCCCTGCGTCTGAACGAACCACCCACGCGGTGCGAGATCGGTCGTGAGCGCGGCGAGGAGCTGAACGGCGATGTTGTGCCTCGGCCCGATCGTCCTCGGATCCTCTCCAAACGCGCTCCGGTCCTTGTAGACCAAGACGCCGCCGATCAGCTCGATGGGCTCGGCCTCGCTCAGGATGCCCGCTGCCAGCATGGCGTGGACCTGCTCCGCCGTGAGGCGGGCGATCCGCGGCTCGGTGACGGCGGTCTGCACCATGAAAACCAAGCCTACCGGCGCCGGGCGGACGAGGCCAGCGCGCTGCCCGTGTCAATCCGCCGTGCTCGGTTCGTTCTCGATCTTTGCATCGAAGAGCCCGGCGAACCCAACCATCGAACGAGGGATTTCCTGCCCGTGCCTGCGCTGCGCGAGGATGGCGAGGGCGAGCTCTTCGACGACCGGCTTGAGGGGCGTCTCCTCGAGGACGATGCCGTCGATGCGATGGCCGGACGACGGCGCGTCGGACGCGCGGACGATCGGGTCGAGGCTGACCCACACGAAGCCGGCGTGCGGAGAGAAGCGCACCGAGAGGACCTGCACGAACTCGACGTACAGCGGCGCCACGAGGACGGCGATGCGGGTGCGGTCGGCGGCCACGCCGCGGAGGGCGATGGTGCGAGAGAGATCGACCTGCGGGAGCTCGCCCACCATCGCCCGACGGATGCGCTCGATGCGCCGCTCGTCGGTCTCGACGCTGAGGAGCGGCGCGTAGAGCGCGACCTTGGGGACGCCCAGCTTGGGGCTGTCCTCTTCGAGCGCGCCGAGCCAGGCGTCGCGGCCCTCGCCCGAGAGCGCGTCGTACACGTGGGCGGCGGCGATGGCGGCCTCGGGGTCGGTCGCGAGAGCACCGAGCCACTCGCGCCAGGCCGCGAGGATGCGGGGTTCGACGTCGGGCACGCTCACTCCCCCGAATCTTTGGTGACGAACCGCGCGCCCTCACACTCGCTCACGACGTCGCGCGCGAGCTCCATCAGCGCGTCGGCCCGGTCGGGCGGCGCTGCCAGCGTGATCATTCCCCCGGATTCCGCGAACACGTTGGCCAACCCCTCACTCGCCTCGACGAGGCTCTTCACATACACGACATCGAACGCGCTGACCTCGATTTCGCAGATCGCCAGGCCCCGCCCCGCCTCTTCTACAGGCAGCACGTAACGCGGCTTGGAAGACGGAGGCGACGCCATGCGCAGAAAGGACACGTTCGCAAAAGTCGCGCACGAGGTCTAGCCTTGACGCGAATCCGAGACGTCTCTAGCGCGCCGCTAGAGCGCGTTAGCGAAAAGATCCGCCATGCCTGCCGGGCGCCGACCCAGCCGACCCCAAAACTCGAAGTCCGGGCCCATGCCGGCCTCGCAAAATCCCGCCGATCCGGCGCGTTCACGCGCGCCCGATCCCGACGAGGACGAGCTTCACGACGGCGACGCCATCCCTCCGCTACCCCCCGCCGAGATCGGCGACGAACACGATGGGCCCGCGGCCGAGAGCGATCATGGCGTCGCGATCGACGATCGCGACGGCGGCTTCGACGACGCCGCCGCGAACGATCTCGACATCGGCGACCTGCTCCGTGAAGAGCCGGTCGCGGCGCCCGCGGGGCACGACGACGGCCTCTTGCACGAGGACCATGAGCCGGGCGCGTTCGACGACGTCGGGGCCGACGTCCCGTCGAGCCGGCTCGACGAAGAGCTGCCGCCCGAGAGCGTCGAAGAGTGGTTGCCCGGCTCGCCCGACGACGGCGGCGCCGAGGGGATGCTCGATGGCACCGAGGGCGACGTGCGCGAGGACGAGCTGCCGGATCTCGACGCCGACGCCGACGGCGAGCTCGTGCTCGACGAGATGCTGAGGCAGCTCGGCTT
>CALKVR010001338.1 GCA_938004815.1 uncultured Polyangiaceae bacterium
CCCTCGACAAGGGCTTCAACGTCCTCATCCGGCACCCCAAGTCCGGCTACAACTACGAGCTCGCGCCGCGGCCCGAAGGGACGGAAGACCTCGCCGACGCCTACCTCGTCAAGGTCACCGTCGCCGCCGGCTCGCGCGACGGCACGCTCACCATCACCGAGCAGACGCCGAGCCGCACGAGCCTTTCGATCTGGGACAAGCCGGCCCTCGAGCTGATGGAGAAGCTGATGCTGGCGACCGACCTCGTCCCCGACGCCAAGAAGAAGCTCCAGCCCATCATCGAGAAGCGGCGTGAGGTCGCGAAGATCGACGAGCGCCTCGAGGGGCTCGTCAAGCAACGCCAGCAGCTCGATCAGCGCGCGAGCGAGACGCGCTCGAACCTCGACGCGATCCAAAAGGACCAGGCCGCGACCCAGCTCCGGCAGCGCCTGACCAAGCGCCTCGAAGAGTTCGCCAACGAGGGCAACAAGATCGGCCGCGAGATCGTGGAGCTCGAGAGCAAGAAGATGGAGAAGCGAATCGAGCTCGAGGACCTGCTCCAAGATCTGGAGCTGACCGCGCCGCCGGCCCCGAAGAAGGGCGCGGCGGCCCCGGCGCCTGGGGGCTCGGCGCCGGCCAGCGGCGGCGCGGCGCCGGCCAAACCATGATCGTGCGATCGGTCTGACCGGGGCCGATCGCCAACCGAGTTGACCACGACGCGGGTGCCTCGGCGCGAGCTCTCCCGAGTTGGCCGGGAACGCCGCTTGCTGCTCTCATCCTGATCGCCTCGCGCCCACACGCCCGACCGCGGGCTGAGGGTGCGATGAGAGCCTACGCAGTCCGCCTGGACACGACAGCGTCCAGTAGGCCTAGGCGAGACAGGTGTTAGCATGGGACGTTAGTTGTGGCTTACGCGGCGCTCGCCGACTGCCCGATGCTTGGAACACGCTCCAACTCCCCTGACAAAGCCGGTGCGGACAGGTCGTCCGCCGAGAAGGTTCCGGCTGTCCGCGAGGGCGACGTCATCAACGGGAAGTACCGCGTCGAGCGCCTGATCGGTGAGGGCGGCATGGGCGTCGTCGTCGCGGCCCGCCACCTCACCCTCGACAAGTCGGTGGCGCTGAAGCTCCTGTCGCCGAAGTCGGGCGACAGCGCCGAGGCGCTGGAGCGCTTCACGCGCGAGGCGCGCGCGGCTGCTCGCATTCAGAGCGAGCACGTCGGCCGGGTCCAGGATGTCGATACCTTACCCAGCGGCGCACCCTTCATCGTGATGGAGCTGCTCGAGGGCCACGACCTCGCCGTCGAGCTCCGCAAGGGGCCGCCGCCGCTCGAACGAGCGGTCACGATCATCCTGCAGGCGTGCGAGGCCGTCGCCGAGGCGCACGCGGTCGGCATCGTTCACCGTGACCTCAAGCCGGCCAACCTCTTTCTCGCGCGCCGCGACGACGGCTCGGACAGCGTCAAGGTCCTCGACTTCGGTATCTCGAAGATCACGCGACACGAGCCCTCTGCCGAGATCACCGAAGAAAAGGCGCTCACGAGCGCGAACACGATGCTCGGCTCGCCGCTCTACATGTCGCCCGAGCAGATGAAAGCCTCGGGCGACGTCGACGCGCGCACCGACATCTGGTCGCTCGGCGTGATCCTCTTCGAAATGCTCACGGGGCGATCGCCCTTCGATTCGCAGACCATCCCCATGATTTGCGCCAACGTCCTGAGCATGCCGCCGCCGAAGCTCGAAGAGTTCTTCGGCCCGAGCGGGGCGGGGCGCGGGCCGCCCGAGGGGCTCGAGCGCATCCTCCTTCGATGCCTCGAGAAAGACCCGCAGAACCGCTACCGAGACGTCGCCCACCTCGTGCGTTCGCTCGCGCCGTTCTCGCCCGAGCAGGCCAAGGTGACGCTCGAGCGGATCAACAAGCTCAAGGGCCCAGACGGTCGGCCGGCAGCGAGCCCGGCCTCGCTCTTTCCTCCGGCGCACCGTGAGGGCAGCGCGACCATCACCTCGTGGAACACCAAGACGCCGACGACGGGTTGGTTCGGGGGCCCGGCTCGGCGTTGGTTGCCGCTCGCGCTCGCGGGCGGCGTCTGCGCGGTCATCCTCGCGGGCGTCCTCCTGCAACGTGGCCTCGACGACCCCGGTCCCGCCGCGCACACCACCACCGTCGCCGAGACCGCGGCCGCGCAGCCCGAGCCACCCACCGCCACCGCCGCCACTGCCGAGCCCGCACCCACGACCGAGGTCATCGATCTCGACAGCTCCGCCGCCCCGGTCGAGTCGGCCGAGGCGCTGGAGTCGGCCGAGCCGGCAGCGAGCCCGCGGCCACCGGCGCCGACTGGCCCGCGGGGCAAGTGGCCCACGCCCAAGCCGAAGAACACGGGGTACGGCGGTCGTGAGTGACCGGCAGCGACGTCTGTTCCGCGTCACCTTCGCCCTCGCGCTCGTCCTGTCCGGCATCGGCGTCGCCTCGCCGCTGAAGGCTCAGGACAAGGAGCTGACGCCCGATCAGAAAGCGCAAGCCCAGCTCCTCTTCGACAAGGGCAAGGCGCTGTTCGATCAAGGTAAATGCCAGGATGCCGTCCCGCTGCTCGCGGAGTCGAACCGAATCGACCCCGGCATCGGTACCCTGCTCCACCTTTCGGATTGTCACGCGCAGCTCGGGCTCACCGCGAGCGCGTGGGCGGGCTTCGTCGAAGCAGCCGCGCTCGCTCGCGCGAAGGGGCAGGCCGAGCGAGAGAAGATCGCACGCCAGCAGGCCGACGCCCTCGAGCCCAAGCTCTCGCGCCTGCGGATCGTGGTCGCGGACCAGAACAAGGACATCGGCCTCGTCCTCAAGCGGAACGGCGCGGTCGTCAGCGCGCTCACCTTCGGCGATTGGCTCCCGGTCGACCCCGGCCCGCAGAAGCTCGAGGCCGAGGCGCCAGGGACGGTGTCGGTCGAGGAGAACGGACAGGTCCTGGTGCTCACGCTGGGAGCCCCCCTGCCGCCGGGGCAATACCGCGCCACGCTCAACCCGGGGCTCGAGGACCGTGCCGGCAACCGCCGCACGTACCCCTACGCATGGCGTTTCCAGACCGGCCCCGTGCCCTTCGCCGCGGTGGTCTCGCCGCTCGGCGCCCAGGTGCGGTGGAACGGCCCGCTGACCGAGGTCCACGCGATCTTCAACCAGCCGCTGCCGAGGACGTTCTCGGACAACTACACCT
>CALKVR010001339.1 GCA_938004815.1 uncultured Polyangiaceae bacterium
GGCTGGCAGGCCGCCGCCCCCCAGGCGAGAGCCCAGCCGAGAGAAGAGACGAGCGCAGGCGAGAGGCGCCGCATTTCGACGCAGTATGGCTCCTCGCCGTTACCGGCGCCCGAACGCTCGTCGCCCGACGACCGCTGCCAAGAGGAGGAGCGCCCCGATCGGGGTCTCGCTCGGGCCCGGGACCGAGCAGCCGCAGCCGCTCTTCTTGGGCGCGACGGGCGGCGGGCCCCCCGCGGTCGGGGTCTCGGAGAAGCGAGGGCCGTCGTCGTCTTTCGGCTCGGGGGCAAAGGTCGTGCGCGCCACGTCCATCTTGGGGTGAGCGGGGAACTCGAGCGAGGCCACCTGCTGCTTCACGCAGTCCTCGATCGTGCTGTCTGCGGGGCTCGTCGAGATCGTCAGGCCCACCGCCTTGCCGTTCTGGACGGCGGCGCAGATCTTCACCGTCATCTCGCCGGGGACGCTGCACGGATCCAGGTACGAGCCGTTGTCGAGCACACCGGCGAAGTCGCTCCGCGTCAGATCGCGCTGGCCGCTCGCGGCGTTTGCGTCATCGATGTAGCTACCTGCGGCATCCTCGCACGAGGGCAACGGGTCGCCGGCGAGGGTGATCGAGCCCACGGTCAGGAGCGACAGGCCGGTGGCCAGGGCGAGAATCGAGCGCATGGCGGGAGGTTACACGCAAGGCAACCGAGCTTCGCCGCGATCGAAGCGCGATCACCGCGCGCCATCGTGTGCCAGCGGGGCGGTACGAGCTTGACGGTGCACCCCGGTTTGCGCGCCATTTCCATGGCGACCACGGGTGGCCTACCGCTTGCTCTGCACGCTTGCCGATGCCCAGCCGGGAACCTTGTGTGATGGGTCGGCCGTTCCTCGTGGGTGACGAGATCCGGATGGCGCCGGCCCAGGTCCGCGAGGGTTGGTGCGCGGTGGACCTCGATCCGCGGACCGACCACCTGGACGTCGTGACGAGGATGCTTCTGGCCGGCTACTGGACCGATCTCGGGCGAGCGAAGCACGCTTCGGTCGGCGCCTTTGCCAAGGTGGCGCTCCAGCTGCTCGGCCTCGGCGCGCCGCCCGAGATCCTCGCGCGGGCGCACGCGGCGATGGGCGACGAGCTTCGCCACGCGCGCTTCGCCTTTGCCCTCGCGTCGGCGTTCCGCGCCGCGCCGCTCGCGCCCGGCGCGCTCCCGGTCGGCGGCGCCGTGGGCGAGATCGACCCGGCCGAGGTGACGGCCGAGCTCGTCCGCGCCGGCTGCACCGCGGCCACCGTCGCGTCGATGGAGGCGCGCGAGCTGCTCGAGCGCGTGACCGATCCGGCCGTCCGCTTCGTCGTGGGCGAGATCGCGCGCGACACGTCGGACCACGTGGTCCTCTCGTGGCGGACGCTGCAGTGGATGTGCGACGAGCACGCCGATCACGCCGTCGCAGCGATCCGCGGCGAGGTCGACCACGTCGAGGCCGAGCTCGAGCGGCGACGATCCGAGCCGCCGTCGTTTCCACAGCGCGACGAGGGGCTGCTCCGAGCCGGGTACGTCAGCGCACGCGTTCGCGCCGACCTCTCTCGGGCTGCGCTCGAGCGCGTTCTCTTCGGGCTGCGCGCGCTCGTCGACAAGGCCCTGCCGACCGCCGACGAGGCGGAGCGGGCCACGCTCGTCTGACGCCAGGCGCTACTTCTTGTCGAGGCCCCAAGTCGGGCAGAACGACTCGACCGCGATGCTCGGGGTCCCGCACTCCTGACACGCGTGGACGGCGTAGCGCCGGCCCGCGAGGACGTCTTGCGGCAGGCCGGAGCCGGTGCGGTAGGCCTCGGCGATCTTCATGCACGCGAGCTGATCGCAGTTTTTCCAACACGCGTCCTGGAACTTGATGAGCTCGGTCGGCGTGATGGGCGGCGGGACCGTGCCGCTCGGCGGCGGGGTCGTGGCCGTGATCGAGGCGGTCGGAACCGGCGCCGTCGCGGTCGTGGTGGGGGCGGTCGCCGTGTGCTGTTGCTGCTGTTGCTGCTGTTGCTGTTGCTGTTGCTGCTGCTGGGGCCGCGGGCTCACCTTGAGGAAGCGCCGCGGGTTCGAGGGCCCGCTCTCGCCGCGCTCTTTGGCGCACGCGCCGACGAGGATGAAGGCCGCGATCGCGCCCGTGGCGAGGAGCGAGCGCGGCGCCATCATGGACGAACGCCGGGCTTGCGCGGACCCGACCCGGGCGCTTTGGCCGAGGGCTTCTTGGCGGTTGCGCCAGCGGGCTTTTTGGCCGGCTTTTTCTTGGCGGGCTTCTTCGCCGGGCCGTCGCCGTTGCCGGCGGCCGGCTTCTTGGCGCTCGGATGCCGCGGTCTTGGCCGCCGCCGTCTTCTTTGGCGCCGGCTTGCCGCGGCGCCCGCGCTTGGCCCCGACGAGGCCCTGCGCCTCTTTCTCGCGGCGTTCTTGAAGGAGCTCGATCGCGCGATCCTCGGAGAGGGTCTCGATCGCGTCGTGGCTGCGCAGCGTGGCGTTCGTCTCGCCGTCGGTCACGTACAAGCCGAAGCGTCCTTGCATGACCCGCATGGGCTTTCCTGAGACGGGGTCGTTGCCGAAAGTCTTCAAAGGCTCGGGCGCGTTGCGAGCTTTGCGGAACTTCGGCTGGGCAAAGAGGGCGAGGGCCTCGGGGACGGTGACCTCGAACACCTGCTCTTCGCGCTCGAGGCTGCGGCTGTCGGTGCCGCGGGTGAGGTAGGACCCGAAGCGACCGAGGTGCGCGACGATGGGGACGCCGGCCTCGTCTTTGCCGATCTCGCGGGGGAGGGACAAGAGGCGCAGCGCGTCGGCGAGCGTGACCGTCTCGGGCGCCATCGACTGGAGGAGCGACGACGTCTTGGGCTTCTCGTCGCCGCCCGCTTCACCCAGCTGGACGTACGTGCCGAAACGCCCCGTCTTGAGGTAGACGGGCTTCTCCGACGCGGGGTCGGTGCCGAGCTCCTTGTCGCCGCTCGGAGCCTTGAGGAGCTCGTCGGCCTTCTCGATCGTGAGCTCGTCGGGCGGCATGTCCTCGGGGATGCTCGCCGTCTCGTCGCCCCGCTGGAGGTAGGGGCCGTACCGCCCGACGCGGATGACGATGTCTTTCCCCTCTTGATCGGTGCCGAGCGGCAGCGAGTTGATGGCCCGCGCGTCGATCTCTTCGAGCCGATCGGCGACGAGGGTCTTGAGCCCGAGCGTCTGGATCCCGCCGGTGTCGCTCGACCCCTTGGCCTTGACGGTCTTCTTCTTGGCGCCGCCCTCACCGAAGTAGAACCGCTCGAGCCACGGCACCGACGCCTGCTCGCCGCCGGCGATGGCGTCGAGGTCGTCTTCCATCTTTGCGGTGAAGGCGTAGTCGACGAGCGTGTCGAAGTGCTTCTCGAGGAGCTGGATGACGGCGAATGCGCGGAACGCGGGGACGAGGGCGGTGCCCTTCTTCCACACGTAGCCGCGCTCCATGATCGTGTAGATGATGCTCGCGTAGGTGGACGGGCGGCCCACCCCGAGCTCCTCGAGCTTCTGGACGAGACCGGCCTCGGTGAAGCGCGCCGGCGGCTGCGTCTCGTGCCCCTTCGGCTCCATGTTCTTGGCGTCGAGCGACTGGCCGTCATCGAGGCGGGGGAGCGGGCGCTCGCGGCCCTCGAGCTCGGCGGCGGGGTCGTCGCTGCCCTCGACGTAGGCGCGGAGGAAGCCCGGGAACGTGATGGTGTGCCCGCTCGCCGAGAGCTCGACCTGGGTGCCCTTGTCGAGCGACCCGGCGATCTTCACCTGCACGCTCTCGCCGAGCGAGTCCTTCATCTGAGAGGCGATCGTGCGCATCCAGACGAGCTCGTAGAGGCGCGCCTCGTCGAGCCCGACCTCACGCGCGACCTCTTCGGGCAGGCGGAAGGTGTCGCCGGCGGGGCGGATCGCCTCGTGGGCCTCTTGCGCGTTCTTCACCTTTTTCGTGTAGGTGCGGGGCGCCTCGGGCAGGTACTCGGCGCCGTACATCCGCTCGATCTGCGAGCGCGCCGCGGCGACGGCTGTCGCCGAGAGCTGCGTCGAGTCCGTGCGCATGTAGGTGATGTAGCCCTTCTCGTAGAGCGCTTGCGCCGCCCCCATCGTTCGCTTCGCGGCGAAGCGGAGCTTGCGGCTCGCCTCCTGCTGGAGCGTCGAGGTCATGAAGGGGGCGGAGGGCGAGCGCCGCGTCGGCTTGCGATCGACCGAGGCGACGCGGTAGGCCCCCGACTCCATCCTGGTCGCGAGCGCGCGGGCAGGGGCCTCGGCGAGGTGTACGAGGCCCGGCTTTTCGAGCTGGCCCGACTCGTTGAAGTCTTTGCTCGTGGCGAGGCGCTGCCCGTCGATGCCGGTGAGGGTCGCGGTGAAGACGCTGCCCGACGCGTCGAGCGT
>CALKVR010001340.1 GCA_938004815.1 uncultured Polyangiaceae bacterium
CTCTTCGTCGGCAGCGTCAGATGTGTATAAGAGACAGCGCTTAGGCCATCTCCTTGGCCCCAGATTTCGCTGCTCTTTCCTAGCCGTTGGAGGAAAGCCCTCACATGACTTCCCAAGCCCGGCTCGCCGGTCTCCTTCTTGCCCTGACACCGCTCGTCGGGTGCGGCGCGGGCGACGCCGGCGGCGACGACGGCGGGTCGGGCGGCGCCTCGCTCGGGGGGTCGGTCTCGACCGGGTCGGGGTCCGGGAGCACGGCGGCCGCGAGCGGCACGAGCGGGGGCGCAGGGGGTGCCGAGGCGTGCGTCGGCCCCGACGGCAAGGGCTACGCGTCCGACGCGTGCGACGCGACCAACGTCGGGCGGTTCCAGACCTGCCCGGACGAGACCGTGCCCCCCGCGCTCGAGCTCTGCCGCGCGGCGCACGAGGTCTTCACGGTCGGGGCGTGGGAGACGCTTCTCGCCTGCCTCGGCGAGCTCCCCGCGACGATGCCGATCGCGTGTGAGGAGCCCGAGGCCTCCGAGAACGTCGAAGCGTGCCTCGCCGAGGTGTACCGCGAGGTCTGCCCGAACCCTGCCGTCGACGCGCTCTGCGAGGCGATCGCCGACCGCTGCGCCGGCGACGCGAAGGGCTTCGCGGTCGAGTCTTGCCAGGCCGATCTGGTGCCGTTCAACGCCGCCGCGCTCGATGCCTACGAGTCGTGCGTCGAAGAAGCGACCGAAGAGGTCGCGTGCGCGTCGCTGCACACGAGCTGTCTCCCGCCGCTTTTCTGAGCTCCGATCCAGGTCGGAATCCCACGATGTGCGACCGGATCGCGCCGCGCGGGCAGAAAACGCTTGCCCGACGAGCCGCTCGCGAGAAAACTCCGGGCGCCCGTGAGGAGCTCGACCCTCTTCCACGGTGCGGCGCTGGTCGGAGCAGTCGTGGCCGCCGGCGGATGCGCCCCTCGCGTCGCTGCCGACTCGCGCCTCCCTGCGCGCCAGGCAGCCGTCGTGTCCGCCCCCGTCGTGCGCACCACGGAGGCCGACGCCACCGTGTCCACGAGCCTCGCTCCGCTGGTCGAGGCGGCGGGGCCGGCCGCGCTCTTCATTCCATCAGCCAGCGTCCGCTGCCCCGAGGGGATGGCGCTGGTCGCCGATCGCGTGTGCATCGATCGGTGGGAGGGGCACCTGGTCTCCCTGGAACCGGTCTCCCTGGAACCGCTGTCGCCGGCGTCGAGCGGCAAGCTTCGCGGTGAGCGCCCTCTCACCCCGTACGAGTCCGTCGACGCGATCGCGGGCTACCGCGCAGCGTCGCTCCCCGGCGTCGTCCCGCAGGGCTACATCAGCGGGCGCCAGGCCGAGGCCGCGTGCAGGGCCGCCGGCAAGCGCCTCTGCACCGCCAGCGAATGGGAGCGCGGGTGCCGCGGGCCCAAGCGCCAGCAGTTTCCGTACGGCAACGAGCGCCGCGCGCAGGTCTGCAACGACGACATCCGCGCGAAGCACCCCGTGCTCGAAGCGTCACGAGCGGCTGGCGTGAAAGGCGATCGGGTCTGGCTCGACGGCATGAACCTGCCTGCGATCAACCAGCTCGAGGGCGGGCTCGAAAAGACGGGTGCCCGCTCGGGCTGCTCGACCCCCGAGGGGCTCCACGACATGGTCGGCAACCTGCACGAGTGGGTCGCCGACGCCGACGGCACCTTCCGCGGCGGCTACTACATGGACACCTCGCGGAACGGCGACGGCTGCAGCTACCAGACGACGGCGCACGACTTCGACTACCATGACTATTCGACGGGGTTTAGGTGCTGTGCCGACCCCGAGCCCGTCGAATGACACGATCGATCCGCGCCCCTCTGCACACCACGCTCGGCCTCCTCACCCTCCTGGGTCTCACGAGCTGCAAGAAGTGCAGCGGCGAGAAGCCGCCGCCGGATCCGATCGGTGTGCCCACGCCGCCGCGCGTGACGACGGTGGCCGAGATCGGCACCGGTCTGGGCAACGGTCGCGCGCTCGACGTCGGGACGGTCGAGGTCTCGACGTCGATGAAGTGGACGCGCCAGTGGACCGACAAGGACCAGGCCGTCATCGCGGGCGACGTCGATGGCGAAGCGTGCGCGCTGAGCACGCGCGACGGCGGCCGCACGTTCACCGCCTATTGCACCAAGAGCAACCGGCCCCTCCTCACCTGGTCGGTGGGGGGCGACGGCACGGCAGTGCTGACGTCGGCCCAGCGCCTCATCCCCAAGGCCACACCGCCGAAGGGCACGTTCCCTCCCATCGACGCGCTCACGTTCTTCTTCGCGGCCCCCAACCAGAAGATCTCGGCGCCCGCAGATCTGCTCGCGCCCGAGCCCAAGACGGTGACCCCGCTCATCCCGCGCGGCACCGGCATGGCCGCCGTCCTGGGTCCGAGCAGCGCGTCGGTGGTGGTGGAGCTTCGCCCCAAGATGTACGCCGTCGCCTTCAGCGCCGGCCCGGGCGAGCCGCTCCCCGCCCCCATCGAGCTGCCCCGCGGCGAAGAGCCCGTCATGGCGCCGTACGGCAGGTGGCCTCAGCTCCTGACCGTGAACAAGAACAAGCTCTGGTATCGGCCGTGGCCCAAGCCGGGTGAGGCGCTCGCCGAGCCGAAGCAGATCGATCGCGTCGGCGTCACCAAGGTCATGCTCGACGACCTCTCGATGGGGCCCGAGTGCGAGGCGGGCGCGTGGTCGTTCCGCCGGGTGATCCAGCCGCCGAACCGGGCATTCGTGCTGGGCATATCACCTGACAAGACGATCTTCTTCGAGCTGCCCGAGACGACGGTGGCCTCGACCATGATGGCTTGCAGCCCCGACCGCGTCGTCGTCGAGGCGATCAATCCGACCGACAAGCTGCCGAGCCTGGTCGTCTGCCCGTTCGACGGCCAGTGCATCGTTCCCCAGAACCGACCATTCCTCAAACCGTGGCCGGAGCCCCACGAGCGCGAGATCGTCTTCTCGACCTCACCCAAGGGGGTGATCGCCGTCCAGAGCATGCGGACGAAGATCAAATGGGCGCTGTTCGGCTCCGAGTCGGTCGAGGCGGGGCGCGTCTACGACCTCGAGCGGAGCTTCGGCGAGGGCGAGGGCAACGCCCCCGACGGCTACGAGATCGGCGCCCTGCTCGACATGGGCGACCGCGTGCTGTTCCTCATGCACGCCAAGGTCAAGGGCGTCGCGCGCCGCTCCTGGTACGTGCTCGCCACCGATGACGGTGGATTGACGTACGCCCCCCCGTAGCTCAGCGCTTCTTCTTGCCCTTGAGGATGGGGCCGGAAGCGGTCTTGCGGGCGTTCTCGCTCGCGACCTGGGCGGTGCGAGCGTCGCCAGCATAGCGCGCGAAGCGGCGATCGCCGCCCTGGAAGATTCGCTTGGCGAGCTTCAGCTCTTTGATCGCGGCCGTCGCGCGCGACTGGGGAATGCCGGCCGCCTTCGCGACCTCACTCGCGGCCATGCCGCTGCCGCTTTTGATCGCGCGCTCGACGACGCTGAGCACCTCGGACCGGTCGACGCCGGCGCGCGCGGGGCGGCCGCGGCGAGCGACGGGGGCCTTCTTGGGCTTGGCTGCCTTGACCGTCTTTGCCGCTTTGACCGGCTTCGACGCGGCCTTGGCCGGCGCCGCGCTCGCGGCCGGCCTGGCGGCAGGTGCAGCAGCGGCGGGAGCAACCGTCGCAGGTGCAACCGACTTCGCCTTCTTGGGGCGGCGACCGCGCCGCGCCTTGGGCGCCGACGGCGCGCCGAGTGACTTGCCCGCGAGTGACTTGCCCCCGCCCAGAACGCCGCCCGGGAGACCCAGCTGATTTTTCACCAGCGCGAGGATGGCGTCGTCCGGCATGGAACGAACGAGCTTGATGATTTGCTGGGTGAATGCGTCTGAGGTTGCCATGGTGTCTCCTCGCGTCGGTGCCGGACCGGCGCAACAAGCGAGGACTAGGCATTCCCGCGGGATCGGTCAAGCGATAGTTACATTGATGCGGCTCGCCGGAGCCAACGGAGTTGTTGGTCTCGCCGACTGAAGGTATTCAGAATCGGACGCGGCGCTCGCAAGGACCACCCTATGGATGCCATTTCGACTTCAGTCCGTTCGCGCGTCGGTTTGGTGGGCGCGTTCATGCTCTCCAGCTGCGGGCCAGAGGGCGGCGGCCACGAGACGACCAACCGGCCGGCGCAAATTGCCTCAGGCGGGTCGAGCGCGACGGCCACCGGGGCGCCACCGAGCGCGTCGGGGGCGACGTCGGGCGCGGTTGCGCCGTCGAGCCCGCTCGCGGGCCGGTGGTCGGGCGAGCTCGAGTCCAAGAAGGCCGAGGTCTCGCTCGACAAGGGCGTCAAAGACAAGGCGCTCGCCGACGACAAGGGCCAGATCGCCGCAGGCAAGGGCT
>CALKVR010001341.1 GCA_938004815.1 uncultured Polyangiaceae bacterium
ATCAGGTTCATGGCGGGGTCGCCCATGGCCGAGACGGCGGTGCGCTCCAGCCCCCGCGACGCCGCCGCATCCAGCACGGCATGCGATGCGGCGGCGCGGATCCAGGACACCCGCGGGAGCGTCGGCCGGATTGGGCAGGAGCGTCAACCTCGGCGCACACCCTGCCGCTAGGCATCAGTCGTGGCACGGACGCTCGTCGTCAAGGCAGCAGTCGGAACCCGCCGTAGATCTCGTCGGGCTTCAGGTCGCGGGGCTCGTTGCTCTCGACGCAGACCACGAACAGTGTCTCGGTAGTGGTGGCGAGGACGATGTCGACCCTCGGAGAGATGCTGATGCGGTTCGCTTCGAGCGCGCCCAGCTTGGCCGGGGTGCGCTCCGGCACGTCCGAGCCCTTGGCGATCCGCCTGATCAGCTCCTGCTCGAGCAAGCTCGAGATGAAGTCGACCGACGCGTCGCCGAGCGCCAACGCCATGATGCTCGCGACGCGCTTCTCTTGCCGCGCTTCGTAGACGACCATTTGAGGCTGGCGCTCCCTCGCCTCCACTTTCCAGCCCTTGCCGGGCAGTTCGAGCTCGAAGCCGAAGCGCTCGCTCTTGAGGTGGCCGTCGCGAACGACCGACTCTTCGATGGGCCGCGTGCCGAAGTCGAGGCCGTCGATGAACGCCCGCGTGACCGGCTCGGCCGCCTGAACGTTGCTCGTGAAGCCCGAGACGGCGACGTGAATGACGGTCTCACCCATCGTCATCGAGACGATATCGACTGAAGCGTCCTCGCCGTAGAGCAGGTACCCGAACCGATTGCGAGCGAGTGAGCCGAACGCGGGGGCCGAGGCGACAGACAGAGCCGACGCGTCGACCACGGTCAGACGCGACGCGAGATCGCGCTGCGTGGCGAGGAGGTCATCGCCGGGCGCGTGAGCGCCGATGGAGAGGACGGTCTCGATGCCGTGCTTGGGCTGCGCGGCGTAAAGGGCGATGCCGGGGTCGCGGCCGTCCTCGACCGCGATCCGAAACGTGTCCTGGGGCAGGTCGGCGCGGATGCCTTTGTCGTAGTGGACGAAGCGCCCACCACGGACCGACTGCCGCGGGCCCGTCTTGCGAAAGCCCTGCTTCGGCAGCGACCGCTCGAGCTCCGAGGCCTTGTCGGCCGAGAGCACCGTCGTGCTCGCGCGCGCGAGAGCGACCCGCTCGAGCATCTGAGCTCGCTGCGAAGGCGCGTACGAGACGCGAAAGACGAGGAGGCGATCGTCGACGCGCTCGAACGCGAACAGCGTCTCGAACGCTCCGTTTCGGAGGGCGGCTGCGTCGATCGGAGCCGCGGTTCGCGCCGCCGCGGCGGAGGGCACGACGACCGGCGTCACCTCGCCTGCCGAAGTAGCCCAGCGCGTGCGCAGCGCCTCGACGGGCGTGGCGGGCGCGGCCAGCGAGTCGATGAGCACGGTCCCGCCGACCGCCGCGATCTGCGCGACGGCGTTGCGGTCGAGCTCGGCGACGATCCGCGGGCCGCCGAGCGTCGTGCCCGCGGGGGCGTCGACGCGCAGCCGGTGCGGCGCGCTCGTGAAAGAGCCCCCGCGAATCCGATAGTGGGGCGTGTCCTCATCGGGGCTCGCGGCGGTGACGTTGCGACCCGCGACCGTCCCATCGAGCAGCGTGACAACGTCGGCGGGGCGCGGCGGGGTGCACTCCACGTCGGGTCGATCCATCTCGGCGAAGCGCAGGAACCAACCGTCTCGCTCGAACACCGTGTGGCGCTGGTGGTACGTGAAGCCCAGGGTCGTGTTGTCGGTCTCGAACGTCGCCGCATCCCGATCGAGAAACCTGATCCGCGACACGTCCCCGCCCCGCTGCAACCCCGGGACGGCCGTGCGCAGCGCGGTCGCCATGTCGACGAGGTCGACTCCGGGCGCGTACTCGGCGGTCACGACCAACATGCACCCCTTGAGCTCGAGGATCTGCGCGATCGCCCCCGAGTACGCGCGCTGCGCCTCTTCTTGGCGCATCATCTTGTGGCCCTTGCCCGGCCACTTCAACCGCAGGCGAAAGTCGTCGTCGACGATGTCTGCGGTCGCGTCGTAATTGGACGTCGGTACGACCTTCTTCTCGGCGTCCTCGCGCGCCTGCTCGGCTTGCTTGGCGCGCTCCTGGTAGCGCTTCACGCCGAAGTAGGCGACCGACCCCAAGAAGGCCACGAGCACGACCGCGACGACGATGATGATCGCGATGATCGGCCCATTGCCACGCCCGGGGGGTTGCGCACGCGGGCCGTACGGTGGGTAGGGACCGTAGCCGTACGGACCGTGCGAGTAAGGACCGCGGGGATCGGGTGTGTACGCGCCAGGGCGGTCGGGCTGCATTCGGAGACCCGCGTGGACGGTCGCACGGATCCGGCACGGCGTCAGCGCACACCAGCCGGTATACAGAGCCATTCGCGACCGACGGGGCCCGATCAGAACATCCATCGCATGCGCCAATCACCACCCACCCACGGGCCGTCGAGATCGATGGCGTCGTCGGCGCTGACGTGACCGGTCGGCGTCCCGGTGAGGGCCCCTGCCCGCGCGACGAGCTCGAGCCGGATGGGTCCCGCGAGGAGCGCGGCGCCGACCCCCAGGTTGGCGTCGAAGCCCGCGCCTCGAAGCGTGGGCGCGGCGGCATACCCGGGGCGCACGCTCGACGAGGCGAAGTGGGTGATCGCGACGCCGGCCGAGACCTCGGCGAAGCCCGACCAAGGCCCCGACACCAGTGGCTCGATCGCGCCGCCCACGAGGACCTTGCCGACGATGACGTCGACCGCGCCGCTCAGACGATCGAGGTTGGCGTACTCGAGCCCACCGCTCGCCGAGAGCCAGAAGAGCTCGCCCGTCGGCGCCCACGTACCGACGAGCTCGATGCTGGGGAGGAGAGCGGGTGTCTGCAGCCGGCGCCCGCGCGCGCCGACCACGAGACCGAACGAGCCGTACGACGGGCCCGGCTCGGCAGTCGCGCGCGTCGTCTCGTCGGGGCGGGCGAGGCGGCGCGCGGCACGGACCTCCGGCGCGGCGTCGCGAGGGCGGACGCTCGGCGGGAGCGGCTCTTTGCCTGGTTCCGGCGGAGCGGCGTCGAGCTCGAGCCACGACGCGCGGTAGAGCTGGGCAATGGTGATGGCGAGCTGCCGCTCTGCCTCCTCGGCGTCGCGCGGGGGCGCCGCGACCCGCCGGCGCAGCGTCTTCTGCGTCAGGGGATCGAAGATCTCGACGTCGGCCTCGTCGCCTGCGCACCGAATCGTGACGACATAGGACGCGGCGTCTCGGCTGCTGTCGAGCACGCTCGCGAGCTCGAGCCGCACGAGCCGGCCGAGCTCGTCTCGATCGAGAGGGCAGCTCTCGGCGATGACCCGCATGTCGTCGTCGGCGCGGGCCGACGGCGCCGCGAGCATCGCCACCACGGCGGTCGCGCAGCCCAATCGCGACGCTCGCATCATCGGACCAGGGTCTTCATCTCGGCCGCTCGCGGCCCATCGGGAAAGCTCTCCAGGTATCGCTCGGCGAGCGAGCGAGCGGCTTCACCGTGTCCGAGCGACGAGCGCGCGAGGGCGGCCTCGGCCAACCCCTCACCGTTCATGGCCGCGCCGCTGCGCTCGAACGCGCTCGCGGCGGCCTCGGTCTTTCCCCGCTGGAGCTCGATGCGTCCGATGGTGAAGTGGGCGAGAGGAACGCGCGCGTCACGCGGATACTCGGCGATGAGCGCCCAGAGGTGCTTCAACGCGCCGGACAAGTCGCCAGCGGCGCGCGCGTCATCGGCGTTGCGAAAGAGCTTCGCTGCGTCGATGACGACCGCTGCCGACGCCGACGCGCTCGGGTGCGGCGCCTCTACGCGGGAAGAGCCGGATGGCGTCGGAGGAGCCTCGGGGGTCGGGGGCGCGGCGGACGGCGGCGGCGTCTCCGTATTCGCGACGGTCGGTCCGAAGGTGATGTCGTCACCGCCCAGGAGC
>CALKVR010001342.1 GCA_938004815.1 uncultured Polyangiaceae bacterium
CACGCCCACCTCGCCGATCGCCTTGGCCTTGCCCATGCCGATCTCGGCGATCTTGGGGAGCGCGACGCGCAGACCCGAGATGACCTTCGCGTCGATCTTGCCCTTGCCCTTGGCGACGATGCTGATGCCGGGCGGGTCGCACTTGAAGTTCGCCGCCGCCTTGGCGCCGCACTGCGCCTGGCACTGGATGCTGACCTTCGGCGGCTTGAAGCTGCCCGAGCACTTGGGCTCTTTCACGTCGACGTCACAGCCACCGCTGCACTCGCCCTCGCACTTCGCGGCCGCCTTGACCTCGCACTTCGCGTCGCACTTGCCCTCGCAAGCGCCGCCGCAGCTGCCCTCGGCCTTCGCGTCGCACTTGCCCTCGCAGGTGCCGGCGCAGGTGCCCTTGGTGTCCTTGCCGTCGCACTTGCCCTCGCACTTGCCGCCGCACGTGCCGCTGAACTTCGCGTCGCACTTGCCCGAGCAGCTGCCCTTGCAGGTGCCCTTGCACTCTGCACCGGCCTCGACGTTGCAGGTGCCGCTGCACTTGCCGTCGCACTTGCCGCTGATCTCGCCGCCCTCGCAGGAGGCCTTGAGCTCGCCGGGCTGCACCGGCGAGCCACACTCGCCGAAGCACTTCATCATCGTGTCGACGTCGGCGTAGCACTTGGGCTCGGTGAGCTCGATCGAGAGCTGCGCGTCGGCGTTCGCCTTCATGAACGCGTCGAGCTTCGCGGAGACCGCGCCGCAGACCTTCTTCGCGCCCTCGCCGTCCTTGGCTTCGGCCTTGAGCTCACCCTCGGGGACGCCGAGCGCCGCACCGAGCTCGCCACAGGCCTCGATGAGACCGACTTCCATCTCTTTCACCAGGCCGGTGAACTTCGCCGAGGCTTCGAGGAAGCCCTTGGCGCTCGCGTCGAGGCCAGCGACGGCCGAGAAGTCGGCCTTCTCGAACTCGGGGCAGCCCTCCATCGCGCCAGCGACGTCGCCGAGCGCGCCGCCGCCGATGTTGGGCAGGCCCCCCGAACAGTTCGTCAACAGGGGAGATGCCACGACGACCAGGGCCACCGGCATGGCGGCCAACTTCCAACGACTCACGCTCATCTGAGACCTCCAAATTGTCGCCACCTCGGGTGGCGAACCATCAACGATTTCTCTGTCGCCCGCGGGGTACCCGCCCCGCACATCGACCAGCCGCGCCGGCCGATTCAAGTCTCACCGCCGGGCGTCATGCGCCCCGGCCGTCGCACATCTTCCCTGGCGCGCCGCCAGGGCGCCCCAAGCCAGCGGGTCTTAGCCGCAGGCAGCCCGGGCTGTAAAGAGACGTCTAGCCCCCATGCCGCGGCTCAGCGGGACCGCGAATTGCCGCAAGAGCGGAAAAGTATTGCGTCCGGGGAGCGCTCGAGACGCTAACGCCGTCGGCGCGCGGGCCTGGGTCCGGAATCGGACGGCGGGGCGCCCCCGGCGAACGGGAGGGGCAGCTGGCTCAGCGGCCGCGCGTTGGGGTCGACCTTGCCCTGCTGTTCGAAGGCGACCTGCTCGCGCTCGAGGTCAGCCTGGATGAGCTCCATGTTGTCGTACGCGAACGAGATGGCATCGAGGATCTTTGCCTGACCCAGGTTCGGGTACCGCCGGAAGAGCGTCTCGATCGTGGTGCCGCCGCGATGCCACGCCCAGAGCCTGCGCACCGGCACGCGCGAGCCGACCACGTGGGGGCTGCCCGAGAGGATCTGCGCGTCGACGCGGACGTGCGGATGCGGGACGAGGACGCGGGGGAGCGGCGGAGCGGCCATGGTGGGAGCAGCGATGTCTCTTCCTCTAGTACGCCGTCGGCGGTCCGTGCAAAAGAGCCGGCATCCGAGCCCGACGCGGTGATGATAGCTTGGCACCATGAAGCGACGCTCTTGCTTGGTTTGGGGGGCAGCGCTCGCGGTCGTCGGGCTCGTGGCGGCTTGCTCGGACGATTCGGCGTCGGATGGCACCTCGTCCGCGAGCAGCAGCGGCTCCGGCAGCCAGGGCGCGGGCGGGAGCGGCGCGGGCTTCGGGCAGGGCGGGGCCGGCGGCGGAACCGTGACGTGCACCGTCCCCTGCATGCCAGGCGAGCTCTGCTCCCACGGCGCATGCGTGCCGCAGCAGATGTGCACGGGCGACAACGACTGCGACTACGACACCTACTGCGACGAGGCGACCGGGCTCTGCTCGCCGTGGGAGGGGGCCGACCCGGAGCACGACCCCGGGTGCATCCAGGTCTCGACTCCCGGGCTGCTCTCGCCGAAGGTCAAGTGCGAGTTCGCCACCGCGCCGAGCGGCGATCCGTTCCCGGGGCACGTCGACGTGCAGGGGACGCCGGTGGTCGCGAACTTCAACAACCCGCCCGACTCGGGGTCGCCCAGCATCGCCGCGTCGTTCACGGCTACCGTCGTCGCCAACTACACCGAGAACCTGGGCGTCATCCGGGTGCTCTCGGGCACCGACTGCTCGCTCGAGGCGAACCTGGGTGGCACCGACCTCGATAATGACACCATCGTCGACTACACCGTCTCGAGCGCCTCGCTGGCGGTCGGCGATCTGGACGGCGACGCGCGCGCCGAGATCGTCGCGTTCGGGGCCGACGGCTCGATGCTCGCGTTCACCAAGCCGGGTGCGACCTGGCAGCTCGATTGGAAGTCGCCGTACCCGGTGGGCGCGATCTGGCAGCCCTGCAACCCGGGCAACGCCCGCTGCTCGCTCGGCTGGGCGGGGCCGTCGATCCATGATCTCGACGATGACGGCTCGCCCGAGATCATCCGCGAAGGCGCGGTCTGGTCGGCAGACGGCACGCTCGTCACGCTGCAGCCCGCGACCTACGCGTCGTACGGGTCGGGGCTGTTCCCCGTGATCGCCAACCTCGACGCCGACGGCGACATCGAGCTGACCAACGGGCAGTTCATCTGGGAGTGGGCGGGCGGTGTGTGGATCCAGGACGGCGCATTCCCCGGCGCCAACCCATCGGCCCCCGGCCACGTCGCGGTCGCCGACTTCGGCGCGTTCGGCGCCGGGCCCGCCGACGACGCCGAGATCGCGATCGTACGGAGCAGCCTGGTCATGGTGCAGGCGCTCGATGGCAGCTACGCGATGCCGCCGGTCGCGGTCCCGGGCGCGGGCGGCGGCGGCCCGCCGACGATCTCCGATTTCGACGGCGACGGCCTGACCGAGGTGGGGGTCGCGGGCCAGGCGTTCTACACCGTGTACGACATCGACTGCGGGCCGACGCCTCGCCCCGGCGGGCAGTGCAACCTCGGCAACTGCGACTTCCTCGGCGGGCCGTGCGCGGCGGGCGGTCACGTCCTCTGGTCGAAGTCGACGCAGGACCTCTCCTCCAACGTCACCGGCTCGAGCATCTTCGACTTCGAAGCCGATGGCACGAGCGAGGTGGTCTACGGCGACGAGTGCTTCGTGCGCGTCTACGACGGCACGAGCGGCGACGTGCTGTTCAGCCAGTATCGGTCGAGCTGCACGTGGTACGAAAACCCGATCATCGCCGACACCGATGGCAACTTCCGCGCCGACCTGGTCACGCCGTCGAACAAGGCGTGCTCACCCGACGGCTCCGGGATCGCCTGCCAGACCTTGAACGCCGACGGCGTGGACCCGCAATGGAACGGCGTGCGCTGTCAGGAGAACGCCGACTGCGTCTCGAACGTTTGCGACGCGGGCCTGTGCCGCTGCGCCGCCAGCGCCGAGTGTTGCGCGGCCGCCGACGACGCTCTCTGCATCGAAGAGGGCCTGCAGGGCGCGCCGCCGAACCCGGGCACGCCCGGCGCCGGCAACACGTGCCGCGCGAGCCACCCCCACGGCGTCTCGGGCATCCGCGTCTACAGCGACGCCAACGACAAGTGGGTCCGGTCGCGCACGATCTGGAGCCAGCACGCCTACCACGTGACGCACATCGAAGAAGACGGGACGATCCCCTCGAGCTCGACCTGGCAAAAGAACTGGCTCCCCCCC
>CALKVR010001343.1 GCA_938004815.1 uncultured Polyangiaceae bacterium
CGCCAGCGCGGCGGCGCCCGGCGGGTACGTGGTCCGCCCCGCGACGACGGACACGTCGCCCGCGAGGATCGGCCCGACGAGCGCGCCGAGCCAGGCGGGAACGGGGGCGCAGTCGCCATCGATGAACGCGACGACGTCGCCCTCGGCCGCGTCGAAGCCGCGGTTCTTGTGCTCGTAGTAGTCGGCCGTGCTCGTGAGCTCGACCCAACGCGCGGGCCGTCCGAGCGCGGCATCCAGCCGCGCCCGCGCCGCGCCGGGCAGCCCGACATGTGTCACGACGAAGTCGGCTCGGGTCGCGAGCGGAGAGATCTGGGAGCGCAGGCGCGTCGCGAGGGCTTGGAGGCCCGACTCGACGTCACCACCGAGGAGATTGAAGGTTTCGATCACGATCGAGACGCGCATGATCCCTCCGAGCTATCCAAGAACCAGCGGTAGAGCGCGAAAGTTCGCGCTGCCGCCACATCGCCGTCGAAGCGCTGGGCGAAGCGGTGTGCGTCGGTCCCCATGCGTGCGCGCCGCGCGGGGTCGGCCAGGAGCGCCTCGATCGCCGCCGCGAACGCCTCCGGGCGGCCAGCGTCGGCGACCAACCCGGTGACGCCGGGCGCGACGTTCTCGTGCGCGGCCCCCGCCGCGGCGACGACGACGGGCAGCCCGGCCGCCTGGGCCTCGACCACCACGTTGCCGAACGTCTCCGTCTCGCTCGGAAATGCGAAGACGTCGGCGGACGCGTACACCGCGCCGAGCGCGGCGCCGTGGAGCGGCCCGGTGCGGACGACCCCGGGGCCCTCGAGCGCGCTCTCGACCGGCCCGGAGCCGACGACGAGGAGCGTCGTCCCTGGGCGCTGCGCGCGTACGAGCGCGTGCGCCTGGAGCAGCACGCTCAGGTTCTTCTCGCGCGAGAGCCGCCCGACGTAGAGCAGCACGGGCGCGGCCGGGCTCACCCCGAAGCGCGCGAGCGCCGCGCGGTCTCTCCGGGCTGGCGAGAAGAGCGAGAGGTCGGTGCCTCGCGGCACGAGGGCGATCCGCGCAGGCTCGACGCCGAAGCTCGAGAGACGCTCGGGGGTGTTGCGCGAAGGCGCGAGGCAGAGATCCGCGTGGCGATAGAACCAGGAGACGACCGCCCCGGCCGCCACACCCGAGCGCCGGCCGATCATCCGCGTCGCGTACTCAGCGACCTCGGTGTGATACTGCGCCACGACCGGTATCCCGAGCGAGCGCGCGGCTGCCATCGCGCCGAAGCCGATGGGCCCGGGGGTCGCGCACTGAACGATGTCGGGGCGTGTTCGCACGAGCCACTTGGCGAGAGCGCCTGGCCGCGGCACCGCCCACACCATTTCGGGATAGATCGAGAACGATCGGCGGAGCATCGACGGCAGGCGTACGACGCCGCGGTCGTCGATGAAGGCGCGGCGCTGCGTTCCCGCGCCGACGAGGTCGAGGTCGTAGCCGGTGCGCGCGGCAGCGACGGCGAGCCGGCGTAGGCCCAGCGCGACGCCGTTGATGTCGTCGATGGTGTCGGTGAACACGGCCACGCGTGGAGTGGATCGAGGTGGGGCTTGCACGCTCGCGGCCAAAGCAGCCGACGTGCCGCGTGCCGGACCGCGCGCTGGCGAAGATTCGACGCGCCGCGTCGGGCTTCTATTGTCGAGGCGCAGCACGATCTACACGCTGCTGCGCGTCGCTCGGTGCGCGGTGCGTAGACCGCTGCGCCGCGCGCGGTCGGGCACCGCTTGGCGTCGTCGCCAGCGGGGAATGAAACAATGACCGAAGCGTTAGCGCCGTACGCGGCGCCGCCGTGTCAGGGATCGCCGACGGTGAACGCTGCCAAGAAGTAGCCGTCGGTGCCGTGGAGGTGCGGGAGCAGGCGCGCCTGCGAGTCACCCGGCGAGATGCCGGCGAGCCCGGCGACCCCGAGCGGAGCCGGCACGAGCCGAACGCCCCGGGACGGCTCGGCGAGCGCGGACGCGACGTCTTCGCACTCTTCTTTCAGGACACTGCACACGGCATAGAGGACGCGCGCCCCCGAGCGCGCGCACGCCGCGGCTCGACGGGTCACGGCGAGCTGCTTCGCGGCGAGCCGCGCGACGTCCTCGGGCTGGAGCCGCCGCAGCATGTCGGGGCGACGTCGCAAGGTGCCGGTCCCCGAACAAGGTGCGTCGACCAAGACCCGGTCGGCCTCGCCGGGCACGTCGCCACCTCCGATCGTCCAGTCGACCGCGTGCGCGGTCGCGTTAGGGATGCGGGCCACGAGCTTCTCGAGCTTGGCGGGGTGGATGTCGCACGCGACGACGCGACCGGTCGGCGAGCCGGGCGAGCAGCCACGTCTTGTTGCCGCGGCCCGCACAAGCGTCGAGCACGTGGTCGCCGGCCGCGACCCCGAGCGCGAGGGCGAGCGCTTGAGCGCCCTCTTCTTGCACGATCCAGGCGTCCTCGAAGCCGGGCAGCTTCTTCGGATCTCCGGCGCCAGCGAGCAGGATCGCGTGTGGCGAGATCGCGCCGGGGCGGACGTCGGCCGCCTCGGGGGCCGTTTGGCGCAGCCTCTCGACCCACGCGTCGCGCGCCTGCGGGTCGGCGACCGCGATCGCGAGCGGCGGCGGGATGGGGCCCGCGGTGGCGTACGCGCGCGCGCCGTCGTCTCCCAGCGAGCGCGCGAGCGCGCTCGAGAGCCAGGCCGGGATCGATTGGGCGGCCGCCTCGGTGAGCGATGGTCGGCCTCGCGCGTCGATCTCGCGTGCCGCGCCCCGCAAGAGCGCGTTCACGAAGCGCGACGGTCCCTCACCGAGCTCGGCGCGCACGGCCTCGACCGCGTCGGAGACGATGGCGTGGGCGGGGAGGCGATCGAGGAAGCACAGCGAATAGAGCGCCAAGAGGATATGGGCGCGCGCGACCGGCTTGTCGGGGAGCTTGCCCCGCGTGGCCAGGCGCTGGCCTAGGGCCACGAGGAACGCCTCGGTCCTGAGGACGCCGTACACGAGCTCGGTCGCGAGGCGCGCATCGCGCGGATCGAGCCGAGCGCGCTCGACCTCGGTGTCGAGGGCGGCGGCGGCGAAGGCCGCGTCGCGGGTGACGCGCGCGAGCACCTTGGCGGCGACGACGCGCGCCGGCGAGACCGTCAAGGCACGAGCTCCCGAACCTGACCGCGGATGACGTCCCAGCGGCGCTCGACGTCGTTCTTGAACGCGATGACCATGAGGCCGACGAGGACGACCATGCCGAGCAGGCTCGCGATCTCGCGCACGCGCAGGGGGAGCGGGCGGCGCAGGACCGCTTCGAAGCCGAAGAACAACAGGTGCCCGCCGTCGAGGACGGGGATGGGCAGCAGGTTGATGAGGCCGAGGTTGATGGAGATGATCGCCATCGCCCAGATGAAGTACGAGACGCCCTTGGCGCTCTGCTCGCCGACGACGTCGTAGACGGTGATCGGCCCGCCCAGCGTCGAGATGCCGATCTTGCCCTCGGCGATCCGCACCACCCCGACGACGATGAAGCGCGCGACGTCGTACGTCTCTTCGACGGCGGCGACGAAGGCGTTGCGCACGCTGTGCGGGCTCTCGACGAGCGGCTCGGGGACGAGCGGCGCCCAGTTGCGCGCCCGCATCACGTAGCGCGACTGCTCGCCGCCGTACTCGTCGACGTAGAGCTCGCGGCGCAGCTGGATCGAGCCGCTGCGGCGCTCGCCCTGGCGCTCGAACGTGATGGTGTGGGGCTGATCGGGCTTGGCGAAGAGGAGCTCCTCGAAGGTGATCCACGCCGTGACCTCTTGGTTGTCGACCGCGAGGATGCGATCGCCCGGCCGGAGATCGGCCATGTGCTCGGCGGAGCCGTCGGGCACGTCGAAGACGTAGAGGTCCGCCGGCTCCATCCCCGTGCGCGCGAGGAACGTGTTCTGGTTCGCCTCGGGCGCGAGGGCGGCGACGCCCGGCTCGTACACCGCGAGATCGGCCATGGTGCCGAGGGCCCCCGGCACCCGGACGGGGCGGAGGTACGTGACCGGCACCGTCTCGCCGTGGTTCTCGGCGAGCGCCTCTTCGAGGTCGACGAACCGCTTGATGGGCTTGCCGCGAACCTCGATGACGACGTCGAACGTCCGCAGCCCGGCCCGGTACGCGGCCGAGTCGGTGCGCGGGACGCCCACGACGGCCGCCGGCTGGCTCGGACCGATGCCGAGCGTGCCGACGGTGTCGACGATCTCGAATGGCTTTTCGACCCGAACCTCCTGCGGCGTGACGCTGACCTCGACGCGCGTCTGGTTGCGGAACACGCTGAGGAGCAGCTCCTTGTTGGGGCTGTTCTGGATCTGCCGCCGCAGCTCGGCGAACGTGTAGACGGGCTCGCCGTTGGCTTCGAGGACGCGATCGCCGGGCAGGAGCTTGCCGTCGGCGGGGTGGCCTGGCGCCACCGTGCCGATCGTCGGCGGCGCCTGCGGCCCCTCGCCGACCAAGACGACGAAGTAGAGGAGCACCGGGAAGAGCACGTTCATCGCCGGCCCGGCGAGGACGATGATCATGCGGCGGTAGAGGGACTGCGCTTCGAAGGTGCGCGCGCGATCTTCGGGCAGCACCGACTCTTGCCGCGTCTCGCCGAGCATCTTGACGAAGCCGCCGAGGGGCAAGAGGCCGATGCAGTACTCGGTCTCGCGGCCACGCAGCCGCAGGATCTTGGGGCCGAACCCGAGCGAGAACGTGAGGACCTTGACCCCGAAGATCTTCGCCCAAACGAAATGCCCCAGCTCGTGCACGAAAATGAGCACCGAGCAGAGCAGCGCGAAGTAGACGAGATCCACGGCGAGGGATGCCTAACCCTGGCCGGCCCCGGGCGCAAAGCGGCTGCGCGGCCTACGAGCGATCGAAGAGCCTCACCGTCACGAAGCGGACGACGAAGCCGAGCGCGATGCCGCCCCCCGCGAGCGCGAACTCCTGCAGATCGGAGCCGTAGAGGAGGCCGATCGACCCGAGCGCGCCGAACACCGGGATGACGGGGCCGAACGGCACGCGAAAACCTTGCCGGTTCTGGCCGCTCTCGGGGTTTCGCCTCCGCAGGACGGGGACGGCCGCGCACGTGATCGCGTACTGGAAGACCACCGCGACGTTCGAGAACCCGATGAGCTCGCGGTAAGTGAACAGGGCGCCGAGGATCGCGGTGAGGACCGTCGTCACGACGATGGCGACATGAGGCGTGCCGAAGCGCGGGTGAACGCGCGCCATCGAGCTCGGCAGCTGGCCGCCCTGGGCCATGGCCTGCCCGTACCGCGGCGTGCCGAGCGCGCTGCCGGCGGTGAAGCCACCGACCGAGACGATGCTCCCGACGAGGACGATCGCACCGAGCAGAGGGCCCAGGTAGCGCGCGGCGTCGACGAGCGGGGTGCCGGACTCGGCGGTGAGCGCCGGATACGAGCCGACGATCGCTCCCTGGACGACGACGAAGAGGAGCGCGGCGAAGAGGAGCGAGCCGACGGTGGCGATCGGCACGTTGCGACGCGGGTTCGCCGTCTCGCCCGCGGGCACGGGGACGACCTCGAAGCCCTGGAGCGGGAAGAGCGCGAGGTACACGCCATTGGCGACGCCGGCGGTGCCGTGCGGGAGCGCACCGCCGAGGCGTGACGGGTCGAGGCTCATCAGCGCGACGCCCGCGAACGCGAAGATGGCGACGAGCTTGCCGACCGTCATCAGGCGGACGACGAACGCGCCCGGCCGGACGCCGACGTAGTTGATGACCCCGAGGAACACGACCGTCGCGACGACGGTGGGGCGGAACAGGGGGTGGCCCCCGAGGCCGGCGAAGTCGACGAACTGCGTCGCGTTGGCCGCGAAGCTGATGAACGCGTTGAGGTAGCAGGCCCACCCCACGATGAACCCGACCTCGGCCCCGAACGCGCGCTTCGCGTAGATGTAGGGGCCCCCGCTCTCCTCGGCCTGCCCTGCCAGCTCGGCGAAGCAGAGCGCGACGGGCACGAGGACGACTGCGCAGAGCAGGTACGAGAGCGGCGACCAGCCACCCATCGCGCGCTGCATGTCGTCGGGCAGCGAGAAGACGCCGGAGCCGACGATGGCGTTGACGCCTATCGCGAGGACGTCGATGAGGCCGAGGCGGCGCACGGGCCCGATCTCTTCACGGAAGCACCAGATCGAGCAAGTACATCGACACCGCGGCGATGAGGGCGGTCGCGGGGATGGTCAGGACCCAGGCCGTCACGATGTTGCCAGCCACCCCCCACCGGACGGCCGAGAGGCGCTTGCTGGCCCCAACGCCCATGATGCAGGCGTTGATGCAGTGGGTCGTGGACAGGGGGATGCCGAGGTGGCTGGCGAAGAGGATCGTCGACGCCCCGCTGGCCTCGGCCGCGAAGCCCTGGAGCGGGGTGATGCGGATGATCTTCGTCCCCATCGTCTTGATGATGCGCTCGCCGCCGGCCATGGTCCCCAGCGCGATCGCGAGGGCGCACGAGAAGATGACCCAGGTGGGGACGGCGTCGCCGGGGGGCGGCTGCATCCACACCGGCAGAGCGGCCGCGCCCTTGGTCGCGACGAACGACGTCAGGGCGAGCGTCATGATGCCCATGCTCTTTTGCGCGTCGTTGGAGCCGTGCGCGAATGCCATGCCGCTGGCCGAGACGAGCTGGAGAATCCGCGAGCCACGCGCCACCTTGCTCGGTCGCGCGCGAGAGAGCCGGATCACCCAGAGCGACAGGGTCATCACCGAGAACGCGAGGATGAAGCCGAACAGCGGCGACACCACCAGGGGGACGAGCACCTTCTTCACCAGGGTCGTCCAGTTGAAGTGGCTGAGGCCGGCGTGCGCGACGACCGCGCCGCAGAGCCCCCCGATGAGAGCGTGCGACGAGCTGGACGGGATACCGTACCACCACGTGATCAAGTTCCAGGCCGACGCGCCGATGAGGGTGGCGAGCACGACCGTCTGCGTGACGTCGGCCCCGTCGGCGAACCCGGACGCGATCGTCTTGGCGACCGCGGTGCCGGTGATCGCGCCCACGAAGTTCAGCACGCCGGCGAGGAGCACGGCCGTGCGGATGGGGAGCACACCCGTGGAGACGACCGTCGCGATCGCGTTGGCCGCGTCATGAAAGCCGTTGATGTAGTCGAAGATGAGGGCGGCGACGAGGACCGCGACGAGCACGAGAAAGACGCTATCCATGCTTCACCGCGAGGTTGGCGAGGTACTCCGCCGCGTCCTCGCAGGTGTCGACCGCCTCTTCCAGGATCTCGATGACCTCTTTCTCGCGGATGAGCACGCGCGCGTCGGCGCACGCCTCCGAGAAGAGCGACTTCATCGTCTTGCGGTAGACCTCGTCGCCCTCTTTCTCGATCTTCTTCAGCTCGCGCCGCGCCTCGCGGATGGCGTCGAAGTCGTGCTTGCGCAGCGACGGCATCACCTCTTTGAGCACCTTGGTCGAGCGCAGCAAGATCTCGAAAAATTGCGCGGCGGCGGCGCTCGGCCGCTCGATCGAGAACATGTCGAACGCGCTCGCGCACGCGTAGGCGCGGTCGCAGATGTCGTCGACGAGGCTGGACAGCTTGTGGATGTCCTCGCGATCGAGCGGGGTCACGAATGTCTCGGCGAGCGCGTCCTCGAGCTCGTGCGCGACCTTGTCGCCGCGCTTCTCGACCTCGTGCACGCGCTCGCGGATCGCGCCTACGGCTTTGGCCGGCCCGCCGTCGGCGGTCGCGAGCTCGGCCAGCGCCTCGGCGCACTCGTGCGCGAGGTTCGCCTGAGCCTCGAGGAAGTCGTAGAAACGATCGTCCTTGGGGAGGATGACGCGAACCAGATCCTGGACGCCCATGGCGCGCGGAGCCTAGAGCAGGGCCGCTCGCCCCGCACCGCAATTGTTTCAGAATCGTCGCCGAACCGACGCCGTATCGTCACCGTTCCGTGCGTCGCACCGCGAGCGCGTCGTGGAACCGCTGGAGCTTGGCGTCGACCCGCCCGTAGA
>CALKVR010001344.1 GCA_938004815.1 uncultured Polyangiaceae bacterium
CCCTCGCCGTCGACATGCGATCCGACAGCACGATCGGCTCCCACGCCCGCCGCGACGTGTCTCACTCGACCTACGTGACCAGCGCCAAGCTGAGCGGCGTCTTCGAAGAGATCGCGCCGGGCAAGCTCAAGGCGTCGCTCGCGGTGGTGAGCTGCGAGGGCAGCTGCCCGAGCGCCCCGCTCGAGATCACCTGCGAAGAAAAGGCCGTCGACCTCGATCCGAGCGCGCCCGCGACCGCAGGCGCTTCGGCTCCGAGCGCAGAGACCGCCCGCGGCTTCGTCTGCTCGGGCCTCGGCGCCTTCTTGCGCAGCGGCCAAGTGGCCGAGCTCCCGTTCGGCAGCGGCGAGGGCTTCGCGCTCTCGGCCTCCGACTGGTCCGATAAAGCTACGGTTTCTCGAGTGGTTAGCCCTACGGTGGCGATGCCCTGATCGTTTCATCGCTTGACAGATAATAGATCGGATCTATTGTCGGCGGGTGCCGAAGCCCCGCCCGCGCACCGCTCCGTCCTCTGCTGCTCCCGCGAGCTCGCGGCGACCGCGGCTCGAGATCGGTGACCGCGGGAGAAATGTCGAGCCGGCCGAGCGCAACTCGGACCGCGTCGCCCGCGATCTCCTGGGGCGCATCGTCGCCGGTGAGTGGGCGGTCGGCGCGACCCTGCCGAAAGAGGACGAGCTCGCCGACGCTTACGGGGTCAACCGGGGCGTCGTACGTGAGGCGGTGAAGCTGCTCGAGGTCCACCGGCTCGTTCGCCCGGTGCGCCGCCGGGGCACCGAGGTGCTCGAGCCGCTCCGCTCGATGAGCCCCGAGGTGCTCGCGGCCATGCTCGTTCCCACGCCCGGGCGCATCGATCGCCGTGTCCTCGAGGCGTTCTTGGAGGTGCGCGCCCTCGTCGACGCCGAGATGACGGCGATCGCCGCCGAGCGCCGGACCGACGACGACCTCGCGACGATGCGGCGCCTGCTCGCTGCCCTCGAGGCCGCGCTGCGCGAGGGACCACGCTACGGCCGTCTCGTCAACGAGATGGCCGTCACCCTCGCACAAGCATCCAAGAACCCCGTGTTCATCATGCTGAGCGCGTTCAACGCGCGCGTCGTCGGCGATCTCGAGAGCGCGTTCGCGGCAACCCGCCCCGCCAGCCGCGAGCACCTCGACGGGCTCCGCCTCCTCGTCGATCTGATCGAGCACCGCGACGCCGCCGGCGCGCGTGAGCTCGTCGCCAGGTTCCACGCGTGGGCCACGCCCCGCATCCTCGCCGCCGCCGCATTGGCGAGCGGCGAGCCGCTCAAGACCGCTCTGGAGGGTATTCCGACATGACACTATCGACAGCTTTCGACGCCTCGCCTTCGGCCACGCCGATGGCACCGCCGCGCGCAGCGTCTACCCCCGCTCGCCGTCACGGGCGCGGCTCCCTCGAGCAGGTCGGCGGCCTCAACGTCCTCCGGGTCGCGGGGTCGTTCGCCGAGATGGGCGAGCAACACGGCGCTCTCCTCTCGGCCGCGGTCGAGGCGGGTCCGATCCCCTACTACCGGCGCATGGTCGAGCGGCTCCTCGGCAAGCAGCTCGGCCCGGCGTCGGCGCTCGTGGCCGGCGCGGTCCAGCGCGTCGTCGGCGCTCGCGTCGAGCGCGCCCTCCCTGCGTTCGCGCGCGAGACGGCGATGGGGATCGCGCGAGGCGCCGGCCTCGACGAGCGCGAGTTCCTGCGCGGGTGCACCATGCCCGACGCGCTCATGTGGTGCACGGCGCGCATGATGCAGATGCGCGACCCGGGCCCCGCGATGGCACACCGCCTCTCGCTCGGGCTGGGCTGCACGAGCGCCGTCGCGTGGGGTTCGGCCACACGCGACCAGCGGCTCTACCACGGGCGCAACTTCGACTACCACGGCGTCGCCAACTGGCCCGCCCACGCCACGCTCATCTTTCACGAGCCGAACGCGGGGCACCGCTACGTCTCGGTCGCGGCCGCGGGCGTGGGCCTCGGCGGCGTCACCTCGATGAACGAGGCCGGGCTCTCGCTCACCGTCCACCAGCACATGTTCACCGACAAGACGCGGCTCGGCGGCACGCCCATCGGCGTGGTCGGCGACATCGTCATGCGCAAGGCGTCGTCGCTCGACGAGGCCGAGGCGATCCTTCGCGCGCACACCCCGATCGGCTGCTGGACGTACATCGTGACCGACGGCAAGCGGAACGAGGTCCTCTGCTTCGAAGAGAACCCCGACCGCCGCGCGGCGCGTCGTCTCGGCCCGGGCGAGAGCACGTTCGGCTACGCGAACATCTACCTGGACGAGGCGCTCGGCGCGACCGAGGTCGATCTCTACGGCTCGTATTGGCGCCACAACCAGGGCCGGCAGTCGGCGCTCGACGCTTCGGTCAAGGATCTGCGCACGGCCGCCGACAAGGTCGGCGAGCTGGTGAACCAGGATATTCTTTCGGGTACCTACGCGACGCTTCCCGGTGACTACTTCGCGCTGACCACGGCGTCAGTCGACAAGGGTTACAAGGAGTTGTTCGAGAGCCTGTTCCCGATCCTCGAACAACTACTGCAGCAGCGGGTCGACCGAGCGGAGCGAAACCTCAACCTGAGTGTCGCCACAGCCAGCGCGATCCTGCTGATCTACGCTTATGTCTCGATCGCTCTGTACTACGCAACGCTCGGCAGTATCGACCAGTTGGCCGCGAAGGCGCGAACCATCGCCACAGGCGACCTGAGCGTGCGCGTCGATCTGGGCACCCGCGACGAGCTGATGCTGGTCGGCGACAGCCTCAACGAGATGGTGGCGGCGTTCCGCGATCTGCTCCAGAAAGTGCAGCGCAGCGCCAACGAAGTCCTCGGCGCGACGCAGAAACTTGCCGCCTCGGCGGCGCGTGTCAAGCAGGGCAGCGAGCAGCAGAGCGAAGCC
>CALKVR010001345.1 GCA_938004815.1 uncultured Polyangiaceae bacterium
GGCCGGTACCTCGACCGCCCCGGCGTTCCGCACAACAACCTCCTCGTCACGCTCGCCAACTTGATGGGCGTGCCCACGGAGACGTTCGGCGACCCGGAGATCTGCACCGGACCGATGGAGCTCTGACCGACGCTACTTCTTCGGGATGGAGCCGATCGAGCACGCGCTCGCGACCATGCTCTTGGCGCCATCGCCGGCGGGGCCCACGTAGTCGGCCGGGAGGGCGATCTCGTACGCGACGCCGTCGTGCTTCGGGCCGATGACGGTGGTCTCGATGCAGCCCATCGTATCGAACGTGCAGGCGATGACCTTGTCGCCCTTCTTGCGGCGCTTGCCGACGTCGAGCGCGCGAACGTCGGCGAGGGGGGCCTTCGCCTCGTCTTGTCCGATCTCGAACGGCGCGACCCACGCCGTCGCCTTGTCGGTGTGGACGAGCGCGCCGGCCGTCCACGCGTCGTTTTGCTTCCAGACCACGCGCGTGCCGAGCTCGAGCTTGTCGCTGAGGCGCAAGAGCTCCTCTTTGAGGAACTCTCGCTCGTCGGGCTTCTGGCCCCAGACGAACCCCACGTTCACCTTGTCGTCCTTGATGTCCTTGACCACGGCGCACACGCCCTTCGTGACCACCGTGGCGAGCACGAGGTCGCCCTTCGCGAGCTGCTTGGGCGCGGCCACGTCGCGCGCGAACGCCGACGGAATCGTAAACGTGGCCGAGCTCGAGGCGAACTCGAGGAACGTCGTCTTCGCGTCGGTCGACTCTTTGACGTCGAACACGCCGATGCCGCCGTAGTCGGGCCAGTAGGCCCACGCTCGCTTCGAGCCGATCTTCTTGCCGTTGCCCGGGCTCTCGCCCTTGAACGGCGGCTCGGGAACGTGGTCGCCGGCCGGCTTGTCGGCGGGCCCAGCAGACGCCGCCGCGCTCGGCGCGGCTGAGGGCGCCGCCGTCGTCGCGGGGTCGGCGCTCGGGGCGGGCGGCACGTCGGCGGTGACGGGCTCGCTCGGCTCGGGGTTGCTCGATGCGCAGGCGGCACAGAGCGCGGAGGTGAGGATAAAAGACGCGGGGCTCAGTTTGGGCACGGGGCTCTCGGGGCTCGGGTTAGGGTGCAGAGGCTCGGGCCGCCAGGGCCTTGCTCGGTCCCACGGACACGCCGGTACCCCAGATGTCGCACCGCATCCTCTGGAAAAATCGACGAGGCGCGATGATCGCGATCCTCGGTGTGGCCGTGACGGCCTGCGGTGACCGCCCGCCGACCGACCGGCCGCCCCGTCACGCCCCGGACGCTCGGTCTGCCTCGCAGCCTCGGCGCTCACCGTCGCCGTCCGTTCCCGACGCGATCGCGGCGTGGAAGAACGGCAAGCCCGCGCCGTCGGCGAACGCGTCGCGGCCGTTCGAGCCGGTGGGCGGGGTCGATCCCTTCCTCTTCGGGGCGAAGCGCTCGACCGTGTCGGCCAGCCTGCGCGCGACGGCGACGACGAACGGCGAGCGCTTCGCGGTGCTGGTCGATGGCGAGGTCGCGTGCAAGGACGCGTCGGCTGCCGCCGCCTTCTTCGCTTCGTTCACCTTCGCAGGCAGCTCCGGCGCCTTGCGCGACGGCGCGATCGACACCGAGGGCTTCGGCCGCTTCGGCGCGGGCGGCTCGGCCCGACCCCGGCCGATCGAGGGGCGCGCCGCCGCGTTCACGGTGTCGGGCGACTCTGGGTTCATCGGCCGCCCCGGTGACGCCGCGGTCGTCGGCGTCTCGCTCGAGACGACGTGCGGCGATCTCGCCGACTTTGCGCACTTCGTCATCGTGGTCCCGTTGCAGGGAGCGGTCGTGCTGCGTGCGGCCACGCCGGCGGAGGTTCGAGCGAGCCGACGATAGCGAGGCCAGGTAGACTCCGCGGCCGATGCGGATCGTCGGCGAGCGAGGCGAGTACATCGTCGGCGATGCGCTGGGCTCCGGCGGGATGGCGACGGTCTACCGCGCGGAGCGGGCAGGCAAGGGCGGCGGGCGTGTCGCCATCAAGCGGTTGCATCCCCATTTGCTCGTCGACAGGAGCATCGTGCGTCGCTTTCGCGCCGAAGCGAAGATAGCGAAGCAGCTCTCGCATCCGAACATCGTCGAGGTCGTCGAGCTCGTCGAAGACGAAGCGGGGCCGGCCCTGGTGCTCGAGCTCGTCGACGGCGCGGCCCTCGACGCGCTCGCCTACGCGGCTTGGAACCGCGAAGCGCCGACGCCGGTCGGCGTCGTGAGCGCGATCGGGATCGCGGTGCTCGAGGCGCTCGCGCGGGCGCACGCGTTCGTGGATGACGGCGGCGAGCCTAGCCCGATCGTGCACCGCGATGTCTCGCCCCACAACGTGCTGATGGGGCGCGACGGGAGCATCAAGCTCAGCGACTTCGGGATCGCGCGGATCGGGAGCGAGGCGGGCTCGACCGCGCAGGGGCAGCTCAAGGGCAAGGTCGCGTACATGGCGCCCGAGCAGCTTGGAGGCAAGACGATCGATAGTCGCACCGATCTGTACGCGTGCGGCGTGATGCTCTGGGAGCTGCTCGCCGGGCGTCGCCTCTTCGAGGGTGACGTCGCCGAGATCGTCGGCAGCGTGCTGACCGGCGAGCGCGAGGCGCCGAGCGCTCACGCCGAGGGGCTCGATCCTGCGCTGGACGCCGTGATCCTCCGCGCGCTCGAGAAGAACCCGCAGAAGCGCTTCGGGTCCGCGCGCATCATGGCCGACGCGCTCGCCGTCGCCGCGCCGCCCGCAGATCGCGACGCGGTGCGGGCGTGGGTCACGCGGTACGTCGACCAGATCGCGGCGCCGAGCGCGGGCGGCGACGCGCCGCCGAGCTCCGCGCTGCCGACGCGGTACATCGAAGCCAAGCGCCTCGAGCCTCGGGCGAGGAGTCGCGTCGGATGGATCACGGCGGTCGTCGTCGTCGCGTCGGGGGGCGCTTCGATCGCGGCGTGGCAGCTGGGCCGTGGTCCAATGGCCGAGCAGGCCCTGACCGCCGAGCGTTCATCGCCCAGCTCCGGCGATGGCGCGCCCTCGTCCGCGCCGCCCGCCGACCCCACTCCGATTGCGTCCGAGGTCGCGCCGCCGGCTACGGCGGCTACGAGCGCCTCCTCATCGTCGGCTCGGGCCGGCGCCGGCGCGCTGCCGAAGTTCAACAGGAACAAGGCCGACGCCGCGCTGAAAGCGGCCGTCGCGCGAGCCAACGCTTGCAGCGACGTCGCGGAGCGCCAGCCCTATGGGGTGTATTGGCACCCGAGCGGGCGGATCGAGGTCGGCCCGGCGGGGGTCAAGCAGTCACGGTGTGCGATGGACCAGCTCGCCAAGGCTACGATCGGCCCGTTTTCCGGCAAGATGGTCATCCAGAATGTGTGGGTCGGTCCGGCGGCGTCGCCCACGCCTCGATAGGGGTCGCGACGGTATCGGGCAGCTCCGCCGGGGCCGCAGGCTCGGGGCCCGGAGCCGCGGCTCCACGTCGAGGCAGACGCAGATCGCGCGCGACGACGTCACCCTCGAGGACTGCGTGGAGCCGCGCTCGAACGATATCCGCCGACTTGATTCGAGAGGGCCGCGGCTTCAACAAGTCGCGAACGATCGCGCGCACCGGCGCCGGCAGGTCGGGCCTGACCGCGTCGATGGACCGCGGCGGCTCGTTGGCGATCGCAAGCATGAGCCTGGCGAGATCGGTCGCGTCGTGCGCGAACGTTCCCGTGAGCGCCACGAACATGATCGCGCCCATGGACCACAGGTCGGCGCGCGCATCGACGGTCGCAGCCGAGTGAATCTGCTCGGGCGCGACGTACCGCGGGGTCCCGACGAACGACCCCGTTCGCGTCCGCAGGCCGTCCTCGGCGAACGTTACCTTGCTCACCCCGAAGTCGAGCACCTTGAGCGACGGTGCCGCGAGGGCAGAGGCGCGGTGAACGAAGAGGTTCGCCGGCTTCAGATCGCGGTGGACGACGCCGGCGGCGTGGGTCGTCGCGAGCGTGTCCGCGAGCTCCAGCATGAAGCGCAAGAACATGCGCGCCGGGAGGGTGGGCTCGGCTGACAGCACGCTCGCGAGCGAAGCGCCCTCGAGGTATTCGAAGGCAACGTAGACGCCCCCGTCATGCTCGGAGACGTCGTATACCTCGACCAGGCCGGGGTGTCGCAGGCGCGCGCCGATCAGCGCCTCGCGCACGAAACGCAGCCGGAGCTTCGCCTGTGCCGCCGCCTCTGGACGCAGCAGCTTCAGCG
>CALKVR010001346.1 GCA_938004815.1 uncultured Polyangiaceae bacterium
CCGCTGCCGGCCGCCGGTCGCGACGAGCATGTTCACGTCGTTCGCGGCCACGCCGCGCATCTCGGGGCCGGTGATCCGCGGCGGGTAGACGCCCTCGACGACGAGGAGCTTCGCAGTCGGGCTCGCTGCTCGGCGACAGGCGCTGAGGATTCTGAGCGCTTGCTCGTCGTTCCAGTCGTGGATGACGTGCTTGAGGAGGTAGGCGTCGTGACCGCTGGGCAGTGACTCGAAGAAATCGCCACCGGCGAACTCGTACCGATCGGCGAGCCCTGCTTCGGCGATTTTGCGGCGCGCCCGATCGGCGAGGCGCGGCAGATCGAAGACCGTCCCGCGGAGGCTCGGGTTCGCGCGCAGGACGCCGACGAGGAGCGCACCTTCGCCGCCGCCGACATCGATCACGGAGCGCATCGCCGAAAAGTCGTACGCGCCGGCGACCGCGATGGATGCCGAAGCCGTGAACGATGCCATCGCCTCGTCGAAGATGGCCGCCTCGTCCGGGTGCTGCTGCAGGTAGCCGAACGAGTCCGTGCCGAACACGCGCTGGAACGCAGGCTCACCCGTGCGCACGCTGTTCAACAGATCGCCCCACGAGCCCCACACCATCGGTCCGGAGAACAGCTGGGCCGCAGCGCGCATCGAGCCGGGGCCGCTCTTCAGCGGAGCGCCCATCGGGGTGAGCGCGAATCGACCATCGGCCTCCTCGATCAGCACGCCGCAGGTGGCGAGCAGACGAAGGACGCGACGGAGCGAAGGCGCGTGCGTCTCGGTGGCCGCGGCCAGCGCGTCGGCCGACGCCGGACCGTTCGCGAGGTGGTCGGCGATGCCGAGCTTCGCGGCGACGTAGAGCGCTCGTGAGCCGTACTGCGCGGTCGCGAGCTGATAGAGCGCCATCGGCGGGGGGACATTGGGTTCCATGTCCCAGGCGTAGACGCCGCCGCCGGGGTGGTCTTGGAGAAAAGTCAGCCCGGGTCGCGCGCGGTGCTGCCGTCGCCCACGGGGTGCCGCGCGGCGAGGAACGCGCGGGGCGTCATGCCGCCGAGCGCGCGAAACTCGGCGTTCATGTGGGCCTGATCGTAGAAGCTGGCGTCGAGGGCGACGTCTGCGAGCCGTCCATTGGACGGTGCGCGCTGCAGCGTCGCGAGGACGCCGCGGAAGCGGACGATCCGCGCGTAGAGCTTGGGGGACGGGCCGACCTGATCGCGAAACGCATCGACGAAGCGCGTCTTGGAGAGGCCGAGGTGCGTGCGGAGCGGCTCCATCGGGCTCGCGCCGCCGCTCTCGGTGACGCGATCGAGCGCCCACGCCATCCCGCGATCGAGGCCGGCGGCGCGGCGCGCGCGCGTCGCGATCCAATCGGCAACGATGCGGAAGCGAGCCGCCACGCTCGCGGCCGACGCGCAGCGGTCGGCGACATCGCTCGCGGATTGGCCCACCAGATCGGCGAGATCGACCGCCAGCCCTGTCACCTCGCGCATCGGCATCGAGAGGAGGGCGTAGGCCCCAGCGGGATGCAGCCGCACCCCGAGCACGTCTTGCCAGCGAGGCTGCTCGACCACGACCGGGCCCGTCTGCGGACCGCTCAACCAGGCAACCCGGCAGAGCTCGTCACCCCGGCCCTCCACCTGCCGGTACGGCTCCGCGAAGTTGAACAAGAGCTCGATGCACCCGTTGGGAAAGATGCGCTTTCGCACATGCGCCGTCGGCCCCCTGAACGCCCAGAAGTGATCCACCCACTTTGCAAGATGCCGCGGCGCCCACGACGAGAACCTCCACGCACCCGCGGGCGATGTGCCGCGTACGGTCGCGACGGCGCTTTGCCTCGGGCCACTGACGGCGGGCACGGGGTGCATCGATGCGTAGCGTACGACGGCTGGGCGTGTGGCGCACGCTACGGGTTGAAAGCGGCGCGGGCTCTTGCGATGGCAGGACGCGGCTGCGATCGAGCGACGAGCGCTCCCACGGCGGATGAGGCGTCGAGTTTGATTGGGCTACAAAGTCGGAGCACCATCACACTCCGAGGGCAGCGCGCGTGCGCGATGGCGTGAAGGCGCGGACAGGTCGTCGGGGAGCATCGAGCGAGTTGATCGCGTTCGGAACGTCGTGATGCGCGCTCGACCTTGTCAAAATCATCTGACGAACTGGTCATCATAGCCTTGGTGGTTAAGTTGTGCCGCCATGAGAGGCGGGCGGACACAAGCGAACGAGCTCGTGCAGCTGGAGCTGCCGGTCGGTTCACGTCGCGGTGGCCATCGGCCGGGGGCGGGGCGCAAGCCTCGCGATCCAAATGCGCGAAGCTCGACACCGCATCGCCCGCGAGGGCAGCCCGGGCGCGGGCATCCAGTGCATGTAACCGTCCGTACGCTGGCCGGCCTCCCTCGGCTTCGGGCGGATGCCCCGTTCGATGCGCTGGTCGATGCGATCCGGAAGTCGCAGCGAGACGACTCTCGTGTGGTGCACTTCTCGGTGCAGCACGATCACGTGCACCTGCTGGTCGAGGCTGACGACGGTGCGGCCCTGTCGAGGGGCATGAGCGGCTTCGCCATTCGTGCGGCGCGCGCGCTCAACCGTGTTTTCGGTCGCGCAGGGCGGCTGTGGGGTGATCGGTGGAACGGTCGCGCGCTTCGTTCGCCTCGTGAGGTCCGCAACGCGCTCGCGTATCTGCTCTTCAACGCGCGCAAGCACGGCGAGCTCGGCTTCGGGCTCGATGGGTATGCCTCGACCCCGTGGGCTGCAGCGTGCTTCGAGGACGATACGTATCGCGAGGGGCTGGCGCTCCTCGTGGAGGCGAGGGTGTCTCCAGTGCACCTGCCGCGAACATGGCTCCTCGGCCACGGTTGGAAGCGGCGCGGGCTCTTGCGATGGCAGGACGCGGCTGCGATCGAGCGACGAGGGCGCACAGAGCGGACGAGGCGTCGAATTTGACGACGACGGCGGTCATCGCACGCCGGCCAGATCGAGGCGCCCGATGCGCTCCGGGTCGCGGAGGATATCGATCTCCACGATCTTTCCGCCGCGAACTGCGAAGGCCATGACCGAGTGTGGCGCTCCGTCGAGCAGGCACACCAAGCCGGGCAGGCCGTTGATGAGCGCAGGGCGCCGGTCGATGCCGATGCGCGAGAAGCTCTGCGCGCCGCGCGCCACGTTCTCGGCACCGCGGACCTCGGGCACCGCGGCCGCGCCGGCGTCGGCTCGGAGGACGACGTCGGGATCGAGGACCCGCTGGAAGTCGCCGTCCTGCGCGGCGGCGCGAAAGGCCTCGACGACGCTGCGTTGGACCTCGACGTCGGTCTCGGGCTCGACGGCGCGCGACTGAACGCGGCGGCGGGCGCGGCTCGCGAGCTGGCGCGCTGCTTCGGGGCTGCGCTCGACGATGGGTGCGATCTCGTCGAAGGGCAGATCGAAGACGTCATGGAGCACGAACGCGACACGCTCGGCGGGAGGGAGGGTCTCGAGCACGACGAGCAGCGCGAGCCCGACCGAGTTGGCGAGCAGCATTTCGTGCTCCGGGCTGGGGCCATCGGGACGATCGACGACGGGATCGGGGACATGCGTCTCGCTGCGCGTCTTTCGGGACCGGAGCACGTTCAAGGCGATGCGGGCGACCACGGTCGTGAGCCACGCCGAGAGATCGTCGACCTCG
>CALKVR010001347.1 GCA_938004815.1 uncultured Polyangiaceae bacterium
GCTTCGGCAGCGTACGCCCCGCCGGTCGCCCCTGCCGAGCCGCGCTGCCCGGCCGGGATGGTCTTCATCGAGGGCGGCGCCACCGTGATGGGGGCCAAGGACATGCCCGACTACACCGGTGCCCGTTCGACGCACGAGGCCAAGCTCTCGCCGTTCTGTATCGAGCACACCGAGGTGACGGTGCGCGAGTACGAGGCCTGCGTGAAAGAGGGCAAGTGCGAGCGCACGCCCGACGACGTCGACTACGAGGGGATCAAGGACGAAGCGCGCGCCGCCTACAAGGAGTTCTGCAACGCCCGCAAGCCCGAGCGCCTCGACCACCCGATCAACTGCGTCGACTGGGAGATGGCGACCAAGTTCTGCGCTTGGAAGAGCGCTCGTCTCCCGACCGAGGCCGAGTGGGAGCTCGCCGCGCGTGGCCCGGAGCAACGCGACTACCCGTGGGGTAGCGCCGCGCCCGACGCGACCCGCCTCAACGCGGCCGGGCTCGAGTTCTCGGCGTGGTCCGAGGCAAAGGGGATGAAGCCCGGCACCCTCTACGACAAAGATGACGGTCACGTCGGCACCTCGCCCGTCGGCTTTTTCAAGGCAGGCGCGACGCCGCAGGGCGTCTACGACCTCGCCGGCAACGTCTTCGAGTGGACCAGCGACTGGTTCGCGCCCTACACCGGCGCGCCGCAGGTCGACCCCAAGGGCCCTCCGGCGGGCGACGAGCGCGTCGCCCGCGGCGGTGCGTTCAACGCCAAGGACGCGACCTGGGTGCGCTCGGCTTACCGTTGGGGAAACATCCCGAAGACGTACAATCACGGCATCGGTTTTCGATGCGTCGCCTCGCCCAAGACTGCGCCCTGACGTCTCTCGTGCTCGTCGGCGCGTGCGCGCCCGTCGCGCCGGGCGAGACGGGGCCGGCCGCGCCGGCGAATGGTCGCAGTCGAGCGCGGGCGTCGGCGTCGGCATCGTCATGGGCGTCGGCGTCGGCGTCGGCGTCGTCGTCGTCGTCGTCATCGTCATCGGCGTCGGCACCGGCGCTGCCCGACCCTGTCGCCGATTGGCCCGAGGTCCTCGCGCGCCAGGCGGTCACACCTGGAAGCGTCGCGCGGCGCTCGCTCTGGACGTGGACCACGATCGAGCAAGGACGCGCGATCGCGTCGGGCGCGGAGGCGGTGCTGACGCGTGAGATGTCGGCCCGCTACGGCCCGTCCGCGTTCGACTGGATGGTCAGCGACGCGGCGCCGTCGGATCGGTTGGCCGCGCTCTTGTTCCACCAGGGCTTTGCCAAGAAGCGCTTCGCGTGGGCCAACACGTACGCGGCGGCGCTGGGCGGGGGCGGCGATCGCTACGGGTCCGTCTTGATGCGTGTCGATCTCCGCCCCGACGCGCTCGTGCTGGACTGGCCGCGCCGCGCCGTGACGACGGCGGCGGGAGCTCGGGCGAAGCTCGATGACCTCTTTCGCCACCCGGACCGCCTCGCAGCGGTGTTCTGGGAGGGCACCGGCTTTCGTGAGTACGTGCTCGTCAACGAATCGCAGATCGAGCGCGTCGCGGTCGCCGACGCCGAGGTCATCAGGGCGTTCATGGACGACCGGGCGCTCGTCGCTGCCGCGCTCCACGCCGCGCGCAGCGGTCGAACGGCCGCGGCGGAGCGCGTGCTGGCCCAGCTCGCGCCGAGCCTCGCGTTCAAAGGCCCCGCGACCCTCGCCGAGCTGGAGGTGTTCGAGGCCGCGCTCGTCGCCGTCAACGTCGACGGTCTCGATCGCGTCGTCACGCCGGAGACGCGGTTCGCTCTCGGCTCGAAGCGCTCGACCCTGAAGCAGGATTGCAAGTTCCAGAAGAGCCTCGACCTGAGCTTCAGCCGAACGACTTGCGAGCCGAACGGCCGCTGTGAGCAGACCAGCGACAAGCGCTGCGTGGTGCGAAAGCGCAGCGGCTTCGGGGTCGAGTGATGCCGAGCACGATCTCGAAAGAGGAGGCGATGCGGCGCCTCGCCGCCGCCCAGCCAGACGGTACGTGCGTCATGTGCAGGCTCTCGGCTGGCAACCGGCCGCTCCGGGCCGAGCCCGAGGCGACCCTGGAGCTGAACGGCTTTCCGCTGCGTTGGGGGCACCTCTTGGTCGTGACGCGGCGGCACGTGACCACGTTCTCGGAGCTGACCGACGACGAGAACGAACAGGCGTCGCGCCTCGTCCTCGCCGGAGCGCGGGCGGTCGAGCGCGTCGTGCGGCCCGCGCGCGTCTTCACCGCGTCGCTCGGGACGGCGCGCGGAGACGTGCCGATGAGCTCGGCGCACCTCCACTGGCACATCGTCCCGGTCGAGCACCCGGGCGAGCGACCGAGCGACGTCCTGACGTGGTCGAACGGCGTCGTGGCCGCCACCGCCGACGAGTGGCGGAGCTTGCGACGAACGATCACAACGGTACTGTCAGGAGACGCGCAGGACGACGTTCGCGACGTCCATTCGGATGCGTAGACCATCGATCGAGAAGTCGAACGTCTGCCCGTTCCGCCCGATCACGAACGCGGAGACGGGGGCGTCGATGCGCCCGCCGAGGACGAGCTGGACGGGGGTCTGCGCCTCGCGTGCGTTCTCGAGCAGATCCTCGAGCGTCTCCACCACCGGGGTTTCCATGCTCGAGAGTGTGCCTACCCTCCGGCCGGGCAGCAATGCTCCACGCGCGCCAACCCGCGCGTCATTTGTGTAGTCTGTGGCAGATGGGGACACTCCCGAAACCACTCCCCCCCGCGCTGGAGCGTGCCGCGCAGGCGGCGCGGGTGGCCGGCCCCGTGCGGGCGCTGACGCGGCGCCTGGGGTCGATCGCGCTCGAGGTGCGGATCGGCTCGGGTGGGATCCCGCCTGGCCTGGCCCAGCTGGTGAAGCTCGCGCTGCTCGAGCCCTCGGCGTTCACCCTCGATTGCGAGTCGTCGCTCGGCGACACGTGGGTCGTCGTGCGCCGCGGCGGCTTCGAGGACCGGATCGAGGAGGTCTCGCTGCGGCGCAAGCTCGAGGACCTCTTGATCCCGACGCTCGCGGCCGTCGTCCCCCCCGAGCAGCTCGTGAGGCAGTCCTTGTCGATGTTGAGCGATCTCGAAGAGCTCACCCGTCACGACGCACCCACCGGCCTCACCAATCGCAAAGAGCTGGAGGTGCGGTTCTCGCAAGAGCGGGCGCGGGCGCAGCGCGCGAGCACGCCGCTCGGGTTCTTGCTGATCGGGGTCGATGACTTGCCCGCCGGCCACCGCGGCGGCGAGCCCGGCGACTCGCTGCTCCGGGCGGCCGGCCAGCTCCTCCGTGAAGAGCTGCGCGCGCTCGACGTGGCAGCGCGGTTCGACGACGGGGAGCTCGCCGTGGTCTTGCCGGGCGCCGGCGCCCTCGAGGCGGGCCACGTCGCGCGGCGCCTGGGCCTGGCCGGCCACGATCGCCAGATCTCGCTATCGATCGGGGTGGCCGCGTTTCCGGAGGACTGCGATCATCCTGACGATCTCGTCAGGTTGGCGGGGCTCCACCTCTCGGCCGCGCGTGAGGCGGGGCGTGGCCGCGCCTGCCTCTCCGAGGATGGCGACCCGATCGTGTTCGCGGCCGAATCCGACCCGCCGGTCAGCGCTCGGGGGTGAGCGCGGCGAGCGCCGCCAGGTCCGCCTCGGGGGTGCCTTGGCCCGGCGCGCGAGGAAACGCCAGCGTGGCGTCCTCGCCGCTCAGGTAGACGTGCTCGGCGTCGACGGAGCCGTGGGCCGACCCCGATGCGTGGAGCGCCGAGAGCGCCTCGCGCAGTCGTGAGGCGGCGGCGGGCGGTAGCTCGGCGCCTCGGTCGGCGAGGTTTGTCCCGGTGGGCGGCTCGATCCAGATCTCTCCGTCGGCGCGTGACGCGCGCAGCACGACGGCGAGCGCCGGGTGCGACGCGCGCGCGTGCGCGGCCGCGACGCGGAGGCTCTCGTCGTCGAGCGGAACCACGAGCACGTGGCGCTCGAAGACGGTGTCGAACATGGTACGAGCGGCGTCGCGCGGATCGCCGAAAGCGCGAGGGGGGGCTAGGCGCTCGCCCATCTCGGGCGGTTTCGAGCTTCGCGTCCGACCCGACGCGGGCCCGCTTCGCGGCAGCACCCGGCGCGACCACGTGATGCCTTCCACCAGCTTGCGCGCCGCGAAAGCGTCATCGGGCCGTTCATCGGGGGCGTCCGCGAGGAGACGTGCCAGCACGTCGTCGTGCTCCGGCCCCAGGTCCTCGTGGTACGCGCTCGGCGCCCGCTCCATGAAGCCGCCGCGCTGCGGCTCGGCCGCCTCACCCGTCACCATTTCGTAGAGGAGCGCGCCTGCTGCGTAGACGTCGCTCTGCACGCTCGCCGGCTTTCCGAGGCGCTGCTCCGGTGACATGTACGAGAACGTTCCGATCGCGCCGGCGGTCACCGTGGTCGACAGATCGCCGAAGTGCGCCGCGCCGAAGTCGGCCAGTCGCGGAGAGCCGACCTCGTCGAAGAGTACGTTCGACGGCTTCACGTCGCGGTGCAGGATGCCGAGCCGGTGCGCCTCACCCAGGGCGCCGAGCACGCTTGCGGTGATCTCGGCCGCGCGCGCCGGGGCGAACGGCCCCTTTTGCATCAGGTCGGCGAGGCTGCCGCCGGTCATCCACTCGAGCACCATCGCGGGGCCGTCGGGGAGATACGCGACCAGCGCGACCATCGAGGGGTGGCGGAGGCGGAGCAGCGCGCGGGCCTCGCGCTCGAAGCGGATGTGGGCGTCGCGGCCGGTGCCGCGGTTCGCCGAGACGAGGAGCTTCACCGCCACCGGCGTCGCGCTCACGCGGTCGTGGGCGTGGACGACGTGGGCGTGCGGTGTCCGCGCGACGTCACGAAGCACCTCGAAGCGGCCGAAGAGCACCCGCTTCGATGCGGTGCCCCTGTCCGGTTCGGCGACGGGCTCGCGCTCGCGCGGCGCCGGCGGCGCATCCGCGCTCGCTCCGACGCCGAGTCGCTTCATTTCGTTCTCCACCTCGCGCGCGGCCTCGGTCAGCCCGAGCGAGCCGAGCGTTCGAGCGAGGAGGGGAAGGGCGCGCGCGTGCTCGGCCGAGCCGGCGCGGATCGCCTGGAGCGCGCGGGCCGCTTTCTCGAGCCGACCATGCCGCGCGAGGAGCTCGGCGAGCGCGAGTCGGACGTCGTCTCGGGTGGGGTCGTCCTTGAGGGCGCGCTCGAGGACGCGCGCGCCCTCGGCCGGCTTGCCTCCGGCCTCGAACGACAACGCCGACCGCGCAGGATCGCCGGCGTTCGCGAACGCCTCACCGGCTTGCAGCTGATCGCCCGCGAGCAAGAAGAGGCGCGCGGCGTGGGCATGAAGCGCGCGCGTCGCGAGATCGCTGGCCGTCAGACCGAGGAGGTGCGGCGACGGCGCGAGCAGGAGCTCGGCGGCGGTGAAGGCCGCCTCGTCGTTCGCGAGCGCGGCGAGCCTGGCCGCCAGCCGGCCGTCGGAAGCCTCGAGCGCGGCACGGGCGGCCCCCGCGAAGTCGCAGGCTTCTTCGAGCGCGCGTGCGCGAGCCAGCGCGTCGGTCACCGCCTCACCGGCCCGTCAACGCACCGAGAAGCGAACGGTCGCGGCGAGATCGAAGCGGACGCGCGCCTCGGCGTCCTCGAGATCGGTCACGGTGCGATCGGAGGCGTGCCGCAGCCGAGCGACGCGCTCGGTGATGCGGTGCACGGCGACCGTCGCTTCGCGGCCGCGATCCGACGCGGCCAGGACGCCGGCCGGGAGGACCGCGTTGCCGTCGTCGGCGAACGAGCAGCGGAACGCCTCGGTGCCCAAGACGTCGATGTAGACCGAGGCGCCGACCTCGTCGCTCGCGTCGGTCGTGCGCGGCGCCCAAGAGACGGCGAGCTCATGGCCGCGCTGCTCGACGCGGACCGCGGTCGGGTGCTCGGGGAGGGCGCCCACATCGAGGAGGAACGAATCCACCGAGGCTGCGCCCGAGCCCGTCAGCTCGTAAGCGCTGGTCGCGCGCTCGAGCATGGGGAGGGTGGCGTCGGGGGTGCTGTAAAACACGCCCGAAGCCAGGTCGCCCACGTCGGGGAACGCGCGCGGGGCCAGGGGAACGAAGGCGCGGTCGCCATCGAGCGGACGATCGCCGCCGCTGGCGTGCACCACGAGCGACACGTCGCCAACGTCGAGGAGCTCGAGCGCGAAGCCCTGCGGAAGGGCGGGGGCGCCGTCGGCGCCACCGAGCGCCGTGGTGAGGCGGGTGACCGACAGGCCCTCGAGCGAGTCGAGGCTGGCGCACTCGCCCACGTTCGGAACGACGGCGCGAGCGCTCACGAGGTCTTCTGCGAGGGCGCGATCGGCAGGGGCCACGCGCATGAACTTGGCGGAGACGCTGGCGCGCGACAGACCCTCGCCCTCTACGCGCTCGACCGTGACGATGCCGTAAGCCGGGCGCCCGGCCGCAGTCGCGTCGTCGTCGAGCGCGGGCTCGTCCGCCTCGACGGCGCACCCCACGAGCAGGACGAGGGTGGCCGCAACACCGACTCTCAGGAAAGCCATCGCGTCCGAAGCTTATCAGAACGTGAGGATGAGCGCACTTCCTGGCGAAATCGTGAGCTGCTGGACCGATGCCTCGTGCTCTTGGCTCTCACCGAAGGTTCCGTCACCAAAGTGGTACAGAACGTCGACCTCCAAGGCCACGTGAAGGTTCCGAAACCCGACCTTCGTGCCGACGAGGCCACCGACGTAGAAGTGCTTTCCCTCGAAGGGGAGAAAGACATCGGTCCGACCACCCTGGAGGATCTCCGACTCGAGGGCGCTGCCGCTCAGGATTTCGAAGCCCACGCGGGGGCCGGCCCACACCGAGTACAGCTCGGCCGTGCTCTTCCAGCCGATGAGGATCGGGATATCGCCGCCCCCGCCGTAGGCGGACCCGAGGTCGTCGCCTCCGCCTTTGGCGCGCGGCACGACGCCCGAGCCCGCGATGCCCAGGGAGAGATCGACCTCATCGAGCGCGAACGCGTGTCGAAAGTCGACGCGAAAAGCCCGGCCGGCGTAGGTGATCCCGGCCTCGTTGTCGCCCGCGATGCCCACGCGGCCGCTCGCCCATGGCGAGATCCCGGGCGAGACGGCGTACTCCTCGAGGACGGGGGCCGACTTGTCGTCGCGAACCGGCTGGGCCCGCTCGAGGGCCGCGATCTGCCCGGCCGCCCCCGCGCCCACCGATACCTTGCCCTCTCCCAGCACGTGCGCCGGGTGCATCAGCGGCGAGGCACCCCCACAGCCAGCGACCGCAGCCGCGCAGGTCAACAGGGCTACCCCCCTCAGCACCGCTGAGGGGGGCCAGGGGGGTGAAATCGCAGCACAACCGTCACCCAGCGGCAGTGACATCGTGGTGCCTTCGGCGACTACTTGCGGAAACGCGACGGGTAGTCGTTGGACTCGAGGCGCTTTTGCAGCTCGCCGTCGTCGGGGTGGAGGCGCTTGGCGCGCTCGGCGAGCTCGCCCTCGGCCTCGACGTGCTTGGGATCGGGCAAGCAGCACTCGACCGGGCAGACGGCCTGGCAGGCTTCGTGGTCGTAAAAGCCGACGCACTCGGTGCAGAGATCCGGATCGATCACGTAGATCTCGTCGCCCTCGCTGATGGCCTCGTTCGGGCACTCGGGCTCGCAGGCACCGCAGTTGATGCAGTCGTCGGTGATGTACGTCGCCATGGCTTCTCCGCCGCCTTGATGAAGGCGCGCGTTAGGTACCGTAGTCCCGGGCCCCGGGCAAGGCCACTGTTTCCCGGTACATCTTCCCGGTACATCGCCCCACGTCGATGTACTAGGGTCAGCCGCGTCGATGGGTCTCGCTTTCCAAGCCATGGTCAGGGCGCCGCTCGCAATCGCGGTCTGGCTCGTCGCCTGTCAGCCCAAGATCGGGGACGAGTGCATCGGCAGCGTGGATTGCTCGCAGCAGGGTGACCGCCTCTGCGACACGAGCCAGCCCGACGGCTACTGCACGGCGTTCAACTGCGAGCCCGACAAGTGCCCCGAAGAGGCGGTATGCGTCGGGTTCGGCCTCGACCTCGACCCCGCGTGTGTCGACACCACGTTCGATCCGCGCTGGCCGCGCTTCGAGCGCACGTTCTGTCTCCTCGCGTGTGAAGAGAGCTCCGATTGTCGAGAAGGCTACCGCTGCGCGGCCCCGGGCGAGCGGCGCGGTACCTCGATCGACGTCGAGAACGAGCTCGCGGGGTCCAAGGTCTGCTTCCCCGCCGGCGAGGTGCCGCCCGATCCCGCCGCCGAGACGCCCTGCACGAGGTAGCTCGCCTTGCTGTACCAACCGCTGCCGCGCACCCTCGACGCCGCGCTCCGCGACGTCGGTGATCCCAAGCCGCTCGTGCGGGTGTCGGCCGTCCGCGATCTCGTGCCGCACGCGACCGGCGCGCGCGCGCGTGTGATCCAGGCCCTGGAGAGGGCGCTGGGCGACGCCAACGCGCTCGTCCGAGCGCACGCGGCCGAGGCCTTGGGCGATCTCGCGGCCGAGGACGCGCTAGCGGCGCTCCTCGTCGCGGTCGAGGACGAGCACCAGCTCGTGCGCCAAAAGGCGATCGCGGCGCTCGGCGAGATCAAGGACGGTCGGGCTCAGACGCGCCTCGAGCGAGCGCTCCAAGACCCACGCCCCGAGGTCCGATTCCAAGCCGTGATCGCCTATCCGCGCGTCACCGGCTCGCGGCAGGACGCGCTCCGCGCCGTGCTCGCGGCGACCCGCGATGAAGACGACTCCGTCGCGCACATCGCCTTCCGCATGGCCGAGGAGGTCGCCGGTCAGGCAGAGGACGAGCCCGCCGACCCGGCGCTCCTTGCGCGCGCCCGCGAGTGCCTGAAGCACGCGTCGCCTCGGGTGCGCGCGGTCGCGGCGGTGGTGCTCGGCGGGGCCGCCGACGCTTCGGCGGACGATGTGCTCGTGGCGCTGGTCAGCGGCGACCTGAAGACGCCCGAGACCGAGGACGTCGCCGCCGCGATCGAGCTCGTCGCGGATCGAAAGCTCGACGCCGCCCGCCCGGCGCTGAAAAAACGCGCTACCCGTGGCCTCTTCGGCGTGGGCAAGGACGAGCTCTGGTGGCATGCGCGGACCGCCCTCGCGCGCCTCGGGGATACCGACGCACAGAGCGCGATCCTCTCGGACTTGAAGGCGCTCTCGTACGAGCGGCGCACCCTCGCCGTCTCGTCCGTCGGTCGTGCGCGCCTCACCGAGGGGCGCGCCGTGCTCGAAGAGATGCGCGGCCGCCCCGACCGAGCCGACCCGGGCGCTGTCGACGCCGCCCTGGCGGCCTTCGAGCCATGAGCGAGACCTTTTCAGAGAGCGATCTCGAGCCCAGCGCCGAAGAGACGGCGCGCAAGCGGCGTGACGTGCTCGAGCGCGTCGCGGCCACCGTCGCGGTGCTGGCCGCGGGGCTCGTGGTGGGCGGCATGCTCGCGCTCGGCGCTTGCGCCGCCCCGGCCGTCTTCGAGCTCACGCCCGCGCCGTTCTCCGGCAACGCGATGGGGGCGGCGTTCGCCCGATTCGACCGCGTCGCTCTCGGCGCGACATGCGCGCTCCTCGCGGCCGAGGTGCTCCGCACCTACCTGGCCCGGCGCGAGCGTCCTCGCATCACCGACCGCGTCCGGCGCCTGGCCGGCATCGTCCTCGCCGGTGCCGTCGCCTACATGGGCCTGTCGCTCAGCCCCGCGATCAACGAGCTCCACGCCCAGGGCGCGCGCCGGGGCGAGGGCGAGCTCGGCGCGCGGCTCGAGGCCATCCACCACCGCGCCGAGATGATCGGCCGCCTCGAGGCCGGCGTCGGCCTGCTTTGCATCGCCCTGCACGTGTTCACGCTGCGGAGCCGCTCGGACGACGACGACCTCGACGCCCCCGCGCCGCTCCCACCTGGCCCGGGCGCCTGACCGCTCAACGCGTCTTGAGGCGCTCGATCTCACGGAGCGCCGCATCGAGCCTCTTCTCCGCGTCCTCCCT